>NZ_LZJD01000112.1:0-27525 GCF_001666875.1 Mycobacterium sp. E802 | reverse complement strand
TTCATCTGGTAAGACGGGGGACGACACGACGTAGTAAGGGAAGGCTGCGCACACTGCCCGACGGCTACGTCGCGCTCTCCCGTCCGACCACCAAGGGTTCCTGATGGCCGATTCCAGAGCCCCCCACACGGGGGTTGCTCGATGGATCCGTCGATTCGCCATTCCGGTGATTGTCGGCTGGATCGCCCTTCTCGCGTTCATGAGCGCGACGTAGCCGTCGGGCAGTGTGCGCAGCCTTCCCTTACTACGTCGTGTCGTCCCCCGTCTTACCAGATGAACCGGGGCAACGGACCGCCAGCCCGCTCCAGCAGGTCCTTTCGTACGGCAGGTCACACGCCGACGGACTCGGTGTCGGTGACCCGGCCCAGCCGCCAGCGCCCCTCGCCCAGCAGCTCGAGGTGGATGGTGTGGTGACGATGGACCGTGGTGCGGTGGGTGACACTGACCAACACCGTCTCGGGAAGTTCGCGACGCACCAGGCTGTAGATCATGAACTCCAGCGGCTCGTCGAGCGCCGAGGTGGCCTCGTCGAGGAACACCACCTTCGGTTTGGTCAACAGCACCCGGGCGAACCCCACGCGTTGCTGCTCGCCGGGGGAGAGCACCTTGGCCCAGTCGCCGTCCTCGTCGAGCCGATCGACATAGCGCGGAAGCGCCACCGCCAGCAGCGCATCTTTCAGGGCCTGGTCGGAGAGCTCTCCGGGCTCGTGCGGATAGGACACCACGGTGCGTAGATCACCCAACGGCACGTAGGGAACCTGGGACAGATACAACGTCTCGTTGGCGCCCTGCGGACACCGCACCGTGCCTGACGCATACGGCCACAACTGGGCGATGCTGCGCAGCAACGTCGTCTTTCCCGCGCCCGATTTGCCGGTGACGATCATTGCCTCACCCGCGGCCAGCTGCAGGCTCAGATCGTCGATCAACTGCTCGCCCGCCGGGTTGCGGACCTCGACATCGCCGAGTTCGATCAAGCTCCCGGTGTCCGCATCGAGATCGGTGACATCCACCTTGGGCAGTTGCCGGCTCTGCTCATCGGCGGCCACCAGACCGTGCAGGCGGATGATCGAGGCCCGGTAACCGGCGAACGTGTCATAGGAATTGCGGAAGAACGACAGCGCATCCTGGATCGCGCCGAAGGCGGCCACCGACTGATTGACCGCACCGAGCTGGATCTGACCGGCGAACAAGCGCGGTGCCTGCAGGATCCACGGCAACGGGATGATGATGTGGTTCATCGACAGGTTCCAGCCGGTGAAGGCCATGGTCCGGTTGATGAAGTGCTTGTAGTTGGTCACCACGGCGGCGAATCGGTCCCGCAGGTGTGAGCGCTCGACCTTCTCGCCGCGGTACAGCGCGACGGACTCGGCGGCATCGCGTAGCCGCACCAGGGCATACCGGAAGGCGGCGTTGAACTTCTCGTTGTTGAACGACAGCCGGATCAGCGGACGCCCGAGCGCGAACGCGATCACCGTGGCGAACGCGACGTAGACGAACACCGACCAGAACATCGCCCGCGGGATCTGCACTCCGAACAGATCGAGATCACCCGAGAGGTTCCACAGGATCGAGGTGAACGACACGACCGAGACGATCGACGAGATGGCGCCGAACGGCAGGGTCCCGTTGCTGGTCTGATGCGGGGTGTTGGGCTGCGGGCCCGACAGTGCGGTGAACACGTCGATGTCGGACTGGATGCGCTGATCGGGGTTGTCGATGGTCTGGTCGATGAACCGCGAGCGGTAGTAGGCGCGGCCGTCGAGCCAGTCGCCGGTGAGCCGGTCGGTCAGCCAGGCCCGCCAGGCCAGCATGAATCGCTGGGTCATGAACAAATCGATCAGCACCCGGGCGACCAGGATCGCGGCCAGCACCATGAAGGTGAACAACGCAAACCAAAAGCCGCGTATCCCTGAGCTTCTCACCTCGTCGTTGCCGGTGGCCAAGCCCTCCACGGCTACCTGGGCGCACGTGAACAAGTCGTTGCCCTGATAGCTGAACAACACCGACAAACGCACGCCGAGAATCACCGACAGCAGCATCGCGGCCAGGGTCAGCCATGGCTTCACACTGTGGCGCCCGGTGAAATAGGCGCCGGTGACAGCCCAGAACTGCCGGCCCCAGGTGGTGTATCGGGCCAACAGGATGAGCACGGCCAGGGTGCAGATCGCCGTGATGGTCCAGGCCTGGGCCAGCCACCACAACGAGTGCAACAGTTCGACGCTCCAGTCGATCGAGGGTGAGAACGGTTTCAGGTCGTTCACCTGGGCCCCCCGATCTGCCGACGCGTCTGCGTGAAGCTACCGCAGGACGTGGCCTCCCGGCCGGACGCGCGGCGAGCGCCGAGATTGAAGCCAGGGACAGAATCCACTCCGGATTTGTCCCTCAGAGCAATCTCGAGGACGGCCGAGGGCGGCTTGTCGGCCAATCGGCGCGCCAAAAGCGCCATGTATAGGTAACGTCGCATGCGTCGTATCCGTACTAAATCGGCAAGGAAACCCGTTGGTTCTCTACGAATTTCGTTGTGATTCGAGTTGCGGCGTGACGAAAAAGCTGTATCCGATGAACGCTCGTCCCGACGCGATCGACTGCCCGGACTGTGGTGCGCCCGCCCGCCGATTGATCTCCTCGCCGAACCTGGGCCGTGGCGGCTCGACCGCCATGGCGCTTCAGGATGCGACGCGCGCGACGGCCGACCGTCCCGCGGTGGTGGCCGGACCACCACCGGGCGGCCGGCGCCAGAAGGTCACCACCAATCCGCTTCATCACAAGTTGCCCCGTCCCTGAAGGAGGATCTGTGCCCGAGGTTGTCTTCCCGCTCGACTCGACCAAGAAGTTCACCGATCAGGAGAAGCTCGGCCACAACCGGTGGCACCCCGACATCCCGGCCGCGGTGACGGTCAAACAGGGCGACTCGTTCCGTGTGCACTGTCGCGAGTGGTTCGACGGGGCCATCGTCAACGACGACTCCGCCGACGACATCCTCAACGCGCCATTGACGACGGTGCACGTGCTGTCCGGTCCGATCGCCGTCGAGGGCGCCAAGCCGGGCGATCTGCTGATCGTCGACATCCTCGACGTCGGCCCGATCCCGCAGGAGGATTCCGGTCCGTTGGCCGGCCAGGGCTGGGGCTACACCGGCATCTTCCCCAAGCTCAACGGTGGCGGATTCCTCACCGATCAGTTTCCCGACGCCTACAAGGCGATCTGGGACTTCTCCGGACAAAAGGCCACCTCGCGCCATGTGCCGCACGTGGAGTTCACCGGCATCGTGCACCCCGGTCTGATGGGGACCGCGCCCTCGACCGGGCTGCTGGCCAAGTGGAACACGCGTGAGGCCGCGCTGATCGCCACCGACCCGGACCGGGTGCCGCCGCTGGCACTGCCGCCGGAGCCGCGCGACGCGATCCTCGGCGGGCTGACCGGTGACGCCTTCACCAAGGCGGCTTCCGAGGCCGCCCGCACCGCGCCGCCGCGCGAGAACGGGGGCAACCAGGACATCAAGAACCTCACCAAGGGCAGTCGGGTGTTCTATCCGGTGTACGTCGACGGGGCCAACCTGTCAGTTGGCGACCTGCACTTCTCCCAGGGGGACGGCGAGATCACGTTCTGCGGAGCCATCGAGATGGGTGGGTTCATCGACCTGCGTGTCGACGTCATCCCCGGCGGCATGGAGACCTACGGGGTGAGCGAGAACGCCATATTCATGCCCGGCAACACCGATCCGCAGTACTCGGAATGGCTGGCCTTCTCCGGCACCTCGGTAACCCTCGACGGTGAGCAGCGTTACCTCGACTCGCACCTGTCCTACCAGCGGGCCTGCCTGCACGCGATCGACTACCTCACCAAATTCGGCTACAGCCCTGAGCAGGCGTATCTGCTGCTGGGCGCCGCGCCGATCGAAGGCAGGTTGTCCGGAGTGGTCGACATCCCGAATGCCTGTGCGACGGTGTACATCCCGACCGCCATCTTCGATTTCCCGGTCGCGCCGTCGGCGTCCGGACCGGTGAAGATCGACCCGGGGATGGGGGCACCGCACTCGTCATTCGACTGACACCGCCGGACATCACCTCGGGCGGGCCGGGCCGGAGTCGAACTATCCTCGTCACCGAGATCAGTCAGACTCCAGATGTGCGCGCCTAGTCGGGGGCTTGGTGCAACCGGAAAGGATCGTGAAATGACCCCGCCTCCCGGTGCCTCGCGCCTCGGCACCCGGTTCGGACCGTATGAACTGAAGTCGCTGATCGGTGTCGGGGGAATGGGGGAGGTCTTCCGGGCCTACGACACGGTCAAGGAACGCATGGTGGCGGTCAAACTGCTGCGCACCGAGATCGCCGCCGACCCGAGCTTCCAGGAACGGTTCCGACGCGAGTCCCGGGTGGCGGCCCGGTTGCAGGAACCGCACGTGATCCCGGTGCACGATTTCGGCGAGATCGACGGAGTGCTGTTCATCGACATGCGACTGGTCGAGGGGGCCAGCGTCAAGGAGCTGTTGCGGACCAACGGCCCGCTGGATCCGGCGCGCGCCACCTCGATCGTCGGTCAGGTGGCCGCGGCATTGGACGCCGCGCATGCCGACGGCCTGGTGCACCGCGACATCAAGCCGGAGAACGTGCTGCTCACCGCCGACGACTTCGCCTATCTGGTCGATTTCGGCATCGCCCACGTCGGTGGTGAGGCCAGCGTGACGATGACGGGCGTGCTGATCGGCTCGAGTGCGTACATGGCGCCCGAACGGTTCTCCGGGGGCACGGTCGGCCCGGCCGCCGACGTCTATGCCCTGACCTGCCTGCTGTACGAGATGCTGGTCGGCCGGCCCCCGTTCGAGACCGGCGACCTGCGTCAACTGATGAGCGCGCACATGTTTTCCCCGCCGCCGCGGCCGAGCATCATGCGTCGCGGCATCCCGCGGGCGTTCGACGACGTGGTGGCCAAGGGCATGGCCAAGGATGCCGGGTACCGGTACACCAGCGCCGGTGAGCTGGCTCGGGCCGCGCGGGAGGCCGTCGGGTCGGCTTCAGCCGCGCCTGCCCCGCCTGCCCCGCCTGGTCCGACGCCGCCCCCGCCGCCGCCAGCAGCGACACCGGCACCGACACCGCCACCGGGCACCCGCGAGTTCTCGTCGATCTACCCCAACCCCGACCACACCGGTTTCACCCCGTATCCACCGCCACCGCCACCGCCGCAGGCGCCGGCGCCGGTGCGAAGGCCGACGGGCAAACCGCGATTCAGCCGCGCCCAGCTCACCTTGATCCTGGTGTCGCTGGTGCTGTTCGGCCTCGCCGCGACACTGGCGGCCGTCCTGGCCAGCGGAGGCGACGGCGGCTCGACGCGGGAGACGCTCACCCCGACGAGCCCACCGAGCGCGACGTCGCAGACGCCGACCACGACGACGTCGAGCGGGTCTGCGACGGCCGGCGTCAGCGGTACCGACGAGCAGGGTTTCGTCGGGCACACCGCACGCTGCCCCGAAGGCAGCACCCCGGCCGCGGTGATCCGTACCGAATCCTCACTGGCGGTGATCTGTCAGAACGGTCCGGACGATTTCTCCTACCGTGGGGAGCGGCTCAGCGACGGTGCGAACCTGCAGATTCCGACCGCCCAGCGCTCGGGCAACGGCTTCGTGGCCGTCAACCCGGCTGACGGTGCGCGCTACGAGGTGAGCCCCGACGGGCTCACCATCAGTAGCTATGGGCATGTCGATTCGTCGGAGCCGCCGCTGGAGTACGGCGAACGCTGACATTGTCTGAGTTCGAAATTCGCGCTGGTTACAGATCCCTTTAGTCTGGAACCGAACGCAACGGGACAGGGGACGCAGATGAAGGTAGTGCTCGGCTATGACGGGTCGCTCGCGGCCAACGCGGCGATCAGCAATGGGGCCGCACTGTTCCCGGCGGCCGAGGCGGTCCTCGTCTATCTGTGCACGCCACCGTTCGGCAGCAAGGGGTTGCGTGCCCGGTTGCGCCACTCGGCTCGCAACGTCGACGAGCTGATTGATCTCGTCGACAGCGAAAGTGATTACGAGGCCGCCCGATTGGTCGACACCGGCGTCACCCTGGCCCGCGCTGCCGGCTGGCAGGGCGAGGCACTGGTCAAACGCACCTGGGCCGGGGAGGGCTTGGGACTGGCGCAGGTGGCCGAGCAGATCGAACCCGATGTCCTGATCGTCGGTGCCCGGGGTATCGGCGCGGCTGATTCGAAGCTGGGCAGTGTGTCAGATCTGGTGGTACACCACTCATCTCGACCGGTGCTCGTGGTGTCGCAGACGATGGTCACCGCGGAGTATGAGGCAGTGGCCCACGGTCCCGTTGTGGTCGGCGTCGACGGCTCCGCCGGTTCCGATCACGCGCTGGCGGTCGCCCGAGCGCTGTTCGCCGACCGCGAGGTGACCGCGGTGGCCGTCGACGACGGTAGCGAGGACGGCGTGGTCGAGGGGGCACGTCGGGTGCCCCGCTTCCGCGGGTCGGGTGCCGGTGCCACCGCCGACGCTCTCGTGGCTTCCGCCGAGGAGCAGCGGGCCGCCGTGGTGGTGGTGGGCTCGCGCGGGCGATCGGCGCTGAAGAAGGTGCTGTTGGGCAGCGTGGCGGCGGCGACGTTGCAGCGCACCTACCGGCCCGTGCTCGTGGTGCCAGGCGGTTAGGGCCTCAGACCGCCACGTCGCAGGCGCTCACCCGGCGGTCTTTCCGGCATCGACGATGTAGACCGCGCCGTGCACGGCGGCCGCGTCGTCACTGGCCAGAAACGCGATCGTCTTGGCGACATCGGCCACGTCCATCATTCCGCGCGGCGCGGCGATCCGCATGATCAGATTCCAGTCGGCGTCCTCGGGCGCGGCGAACTCGGTGGTCTGCGGGGTGATCATGCCACCCGGACATACCGCGTTGACCCGCAGCCGCTCGGAGGTGAATTCGATGGCCAGGGCCCGGGTGAGGCCGACCAGACCGTGCTTGGCCGCGCAATAGCCCGCCGAGTACACCTCGCCCTCGATGCCTGCGATGGACGCGACGTTGACGATGTTGCCGCCGGTCTCCAGCAGGTGGGGCAGGGCGGCGCGGGACAGGAAGAACGGGCCGTTGAGGTTGACGGCCAGGTCTTGATCCCAATCGGCGTCGGTCATCGACACGGTGTGGCGCATCTGGTGAAAACCCGCCACGTTGATCAGGGCGTCGAGGCGGCCGAACTTCTCGACGCACTGTGCCACCGCGTCCCGGCACGCCTCGGATGACGAGATGTCGACCGAGGCGTAGGCGCCGCCCGGCACGTCGTCGAACACCGTTGCCATCCGGTCGGCGTCGCGGGCGACACCGAACACCGAGGCGCCACGCGCGGCGAACAACTGGGCGACCGCCGCGCCCAGTCCCGACGAGGCGCCGGTGACCAACGCGACTTTTCCATCAAGTGCAGTCATGGGTTAGACCTTCTCACGCGGGTGCGCCGGTGGGATCGCGGCCAGCAGTGTGCGGGTGTATTCCTGCTCCGGGGCGGTGAACAACCGCTCGGCCGGGCCATACTCGACCACCTCGCCGGAGCGCATCACCAGCACGTCGTGGCACATGCGGTGCACCACCGCCAGATCATGTGCGATGAACAGATAGGTCAAACCGAGTTCGCGCTGCAGGTCCGTCAGCAGGTCCAGAACCCGCGCCTGCACCGACACGTCCAGCGACGCGGTGGACTCGTCGAGGATCAGCACATCGGGTTCGGTGGCCAGGGCCCGGGCGATACTGACCCGCTGCCGCTGCCCGCCGGACAGCTCATGGGGATAGCGGGAAGCGAAATCTTTTGTGAGTCCGACCATTTCGAGAAGCTGGGTGACGCGATCGGCGCGGCCGCGACGGCCGGTGGCCAGCCGGTGCACGCGTAGCGGCTCACCGATCGCGGAGCTGACCCGGGCGCGAGGATCGAGCGAGGCAAACGGATCCTGGAACACCAGGCTGATCCGCCGACGCACGTCGCGCCCGCCGGCGACGACATCGAGTCCGTCGAGCGTGGCAGTGCCGGCCGACGGGGTGGCCAACCCGGTCAGCGCGGCGGCCACGGTCGACTTGCCCGACCCCGATTCGCCGACGATCCCGAGTGTGGTGGCCCGCCGGATATCGAACGACACGCCCTTGACCGCGTGCACCGCACCGTAGTGAACATCAATTCCGTTGACCCGCAACATGTCCGGTGCGTCTGCCGGAGCGGGATCGGGCCCGGCGCCGTCAACCAGTGGGCGGGCCTCGAGGAGTTCCCGGGTGTAGGAGTGTTGCGGATGGTCGAACACGTCGAGGATCGGTGCCTGCTCGACGACCTCGCCGTCGCGCAGCACGGTCACCCCGTCGGCAACCTGACCGATGACACCGAGATCGTGGCTGATCCACACGACCGCCGTGCCGAAATCCCGCTGCAGGTCGGCGATCAGGTCGATGATCTGAGCCTGGGTGGTGACGTCGAGGGCGGTGGTCGGCTCGTCGGCGATGAGCAGTTCGGGATCGCAGGCCAGCGCGATCGCGATCATCACTCGCTGGCGTTGCCCGCCGGACAGTTGGTGCGGGTAGTTGTCGAGTCGATCCGGCGGAAGGCCGACCGCCTCAAGCAGCTCACCGGCCCGGACGCGCGCCTGACGCCGGGTGGTCGTGCGGTGGGCCTGCAGGGTTTCGGTGATCTGACGTTCCAGCGTCAGCAGCGGGTTCAGCGATGTCCCGGGATCCTGGAACACGAAGCCGATCCGGCTGCCGTGCACGGCGCGCAGCGTGCGGGCCGACGCCCCGATCAACTGCTCGCCACCGGACAGCGTGCTGCCGCCGGTGACCACCGCTCCCGGTGCATCCAACAGGCCGGTGGCGGCGAGCACGGTCATGGACTTGCCCGAGCCCGACTCGCCCACGATGCCGACCGTCTGCTCACGGTGCACCGTGAACGACACACCCTTCACGATCTCGCGGCGGCCGATCCGCACGCGCAGGTCGTCGACCTCCAACACCGGTTTCACTGCCGGCCTGCCCTTCTCGCCTCGATCGAGGTGCGCTGTTTGGGATCGAGCACATCGCGCAGCCCGTCGCCGAACAGGTTGAACGCCAACACCATCACGAAGATCGCCGCGCCTGGGAACACGGCCATCCACCACGCCAGGGTGACGAAGCCTTGGGCATCGAAGATCATCCGGCCCAGCGAGGGCTGCGGCGGCTGGATGCCCAGCCCCAGAAATGACAGCGCCGCCTCGGCCAGGATCGCGAACGCCAGCGACAGCGACAGCTGAACGATCAACGGCCCGGCGATGTTCGGCAGGATGTGCCGGACCAGGATGTAGCCGTCGCCGGTGCCCATGCTGCGGGACACCGCGACGAACGGCTCCACCCGCACACCCAACGCCGAGGCCCGCGCCACCCGGGCGAAGATCGGGATGTAGACGATCCCGATGGCCAGCATCGTGGTGGTGACGCCCGGGCCCAGCACCGCCACGATCGCCAACGCCAGCAGCAGCACCGGGAAAGCGAACATCACATCGACGACGCGCATCACCACGGTGTCGATCCACCCACCGCGGTAACCGGCGACCACGCCGATCAACACCCCGGCCACCGCGGCCAGCAGCACCGAAACCACCGCCACCCGAAGCGATGCCGCGATCGCCACCAGCACGCGGGAGAACACGTCACGGCCAAGCTCATCGGTACCGAACCAGTGCGCTGCGCTGGGGCCCTGAAGTGCGCTGGGCACGTCGATGTCGTTGATGCCGTACGGGGCGATCCATGACGAGGCGACCGCCACCACCGCGACCGTGAGCAGCACCGCGGCGCTGACCGCCGTCACCGGATTGGCCAACAGCAGCCGCCAGGACGCGACGCGGGAGTTCTGGGTGGTGGTCATGACAGCCGGATCCTCGGGTCGACGAGGGCATACAGGACATCCACCAGCAGGTTGATCAACAGGAACAGCACCGCGATCAACAGCACCGCGCCCTGGATCACCGGGTAATCCCGTGCCGCAACGGAATTGAATACCAGTCGGCCCAAACCGGGCCAGGCGAACACCACCTCCACCACGATCACCCCGCCGAGGATCGTGGCCAGCTGAATTCCGGTGATGGTCAACACCGGAAGCAACGCGTTGCGCACGATGTGGCGGAAGGTCACCACCTGGGGCGCCAGCCCCTTCGACCGTGCGGTTCGGACATAGCCCATGGCGGCGACCTCCAGCACCGCCGAGCGCACATAGCGGGTCATGATCGCACCGGCCACCAGACCCACCGTCAGCCCGGGCAGGATGATGTGGCGCAACCAGCCGCCCGGATCACTCAGCAGGGGCCGGTACCCGGAGGTCGGCAGCCAGCCCAGTGTCGAGGCGAACAACCCGATCAGCAGGATGCCCAACCAGAAATCCGGCACCGATACGCCGAACTGGCTGCCGATCCGCACGATCGCATCACTGAGCCGGCCCTCCCGCAGTGCGGAGAAGATCCCGGCGGGCACGGCGATCGCCAGCGCGATCAGGATGCCGACCACGCCGAGGGACAGCGTCGCCGGGAGCCGGTCGAGCAGGGTGACGGTGACCGGGTCGCCGTTGCGGAAGCTGACGCCCAGATCTCCGGTCAGCGCCGAGCCGAGGTAGGAGAAGAACTGTTCGACGATGGGGCGGTCCATGCCGCTGGCCGCCCGCAGTGCGTCGTAGGCCTGTGGGGTGTAGCGCGTCCCGAGCGCGATGCGGACCGGGTCCCCGGGGACCAGGTGTACCAGGGCAAATACCACGATCAGCACGCCGACGAGGACGACCGCCGAGTACACCAGCCGTCGGGCCAGAAACTCGGCGATCGGATGTCTTTCCCGGAATGCGGTCAGGTTCACCGGTTTTCCCCTCGATCCAGGTCGGCGGTGCGGAAGCGGACGGCACCGTCGCGGCGCACCTGGTAACCCGACAGGTTGTTGGCCCAGGCCTGGATCACCGACGGGTTGTACAGGTAGATGTAGCTCACCTGGTCGGCGATCCGGGTGGCGGCCTTGGCGTAGAGGTCTTTCCGCTTGGCGACATCGGTCTCGGTGCGGCCGGCGTCCAACAAGCGGTCGACCTCGGGATCGGAGAATCTCTGGGCGTTGCTGGTCCCGTCGGTGTGGTGCTGTGCGTAGTAGAAGTCGTCCGGATCGATGTTGCCCAGCCAACCCATCATCAGCATGTCGAAGTGGCCGGTGTTCTGTTCGTCGAGCCAGGTGGCGAAGTCAACCGTGCGGATGTTCACCGTGATGCCAAGGGGCGCAAGGTTGTCGGCGATGATCTGACCCGCCGTCACCGTCTCGGGATACTCACTGGTCACCAGCATGTCGAGGTTGTGGGGAGCGGCACCGGCGTCCTGGAGCAGCCGCCGTGCCTGGTCCAGGTCATACCGGTAGCGGTGGTATTCGGTGAACCACGGACTACCGCGCGGGATGGCCAGTTGGTTGACGGCCGCGGTGCGATAGCTCGTCGCCGCCGCGATCGCGTCGCGGTCGATGCCGTAGGCGATCGCCTGGCGGACCCGGGGATCGTTCCACGGCGTGCGGACCTCGTTCAGCGCCAGATACCAGTAATCGTTACCGGGGATCACCGCCAGCGTCAGAGAGTCGTCGTCGCGCAGCTGGGCCACGCGCTGCGGTGGCACCGAATCCGTCCAGTCGATCTCGCCGGCCTGCAACGCCGACAACGCGGTGGAGGGCTCGGAGATGAACCGGAACGTCACGCCCGACACCGGGGGAGCGCCGCCCCAGTACTGCGGGTTGGCCTTCAGCGTGATCGAGTCACCGCTGCGGCGTCCGGCGAACGAGAACGGGCCGGTGCCGATGGGATGGGTGGCGATCTGGCCGCTCTCGACGTTGGCGCGCTGCACGATCGCCATGCCCTTGAACCCGCCCAGGTTGGTCAGCAGGTTGGGCGTCGGTTGTCGGACCGTGATCTGCACGGTGGCCGGATCGGGCGCGCTGACGTCGGTGACCGCACTGAACTTGTCCACATTCGTCAGTTGTTCGTCGATGATGCGACGGTAGGAGTACACGACGTCTGCGGCGGTCAACTCGGTGCCGTCATGCCAGCGCACGCCGTCGCGCAGGTGAAACGTCCAGACGAGTTGGTCGGGGCTGACTTCCCAGGACTGCGCCAGCGCGGGACGCATCTGCAGGTTCTCGTCGGGTTCGACGAGCGTGTCGAAGACGTTCTCCAGCACCTCGAAGGAGAAGTAGGCACTGGTGCGATGCGGGTCGAGTTGGTCGGGTTCCCCGGCGATCGCCGCGATCAGATTGCCCGACGATCCGGCGCCGAGGTCCACCCGGCTGCCCGTCGAACACGCCGCCGAACAGGCAGCCAGCACGAACACCAGGACTACTGCCAACGCTTTCACCGCTGGTCGTGTTGTCACGATCTCTCCAGGGTCACCGCGGGCGATCCGCCGATCCGCTCGCCCGCTGGGGCCGCCCCGGCGGGCCGGACAGGGCTGTCCGGACCCATATCGGTGACGGCGCTGATGAAGACTGCGATACTCACCCATTGTGACGTTCAAGCGAATCGCCGCCACGGCCGCCCTGACTATCGCGTTCGCCACCGGGGTCAACTCCTGGACGGCCGCACCGGCGCAGGCCGAACCCGTGATGCAGGGTGTGTACAACTACCTGCAGGAAGGCCTCGGGCACGAGACGTGGTCGATCTACCCCTCGTGTGTGCCGACGGTCGGAGATCTGCGTGAGCCGCTCGAGCTCGCGGTAGCCTGCCGGTTGCACGTCGCGTCGTCGCGCGGCACCAAGGGCGGCGATGCGCGACTGACCGGCGGGCAGTGGGTCTACTCGACCGACGTGCTCGAAGGCATCCAATGCGCCGACGGCACGTGGGCGAAGACCAACGAGACGTACAAATTCGACGACGTGTCGCTGACCGGCACCCGCTCGGTCTCCAACAATGCCGATTGCGGGCTGGCGCCTGCGGTGCACACCTTCCCGTTCACCTTGAAATACGATCGACCGCTGCCGATTCCGGTCGACGTCTATCCGCTGAACTGTCAGACCTGGGGCCTGCGCTTGTGCATATGAGCGGTGCCGTCCCGCTGCTCGACGGCAAGGTCGCCGACATCACCGGCCCCGGCCGCACCGACCGGTTCGGGGTCACCTGCACCGACCTCGGTGCGTCGGTGACCGCCCCCAACGGCAAGTTGGTGTCGGTGTTCGGCGACACCTTCTCGGGACACCGTGTCGGACAAGGAGATTGGCGGTCCCCGGTGGTGCTGATCGGCACCGGTGATGCCAACCACGAGATCGTCTACGAATCGGCCGGCGGCCCCGATCCTGCCTACGCGCGACAGCTCTGGCATTACATTCACGACGACGCTGCCTCGGGCTGGCGCCGCGGCGGTATCAGCACCGTGATCCCATCGGATCTGCTGTGCGTCGGTGACTCGCTGTATCTGCATGCGATCGTCAACCGCGGCTTCGGCACGGTGGCATGGACCGAGATCTGGCGCTCCGACGACTGTGGAGTGTCCTGGATGCATCTGGGTGAGCACGCCAAGTTCCCGGCCGATCTCCATGACGGCCACGCCCAGTGCTGGTCGTGGGACTTCGATTCCGACGACGGCTGGGTGTACGTGGCAGCCACCGGTTTTCAGCGCGACAAGGGCATCATCCTGATGCGCGTGCGCCCAGAGGACATCGGCCGACGTTCGCAGTACTGGAGTTGGGGTTTCACCGGCGGGCATTGGGGTTGGGGCCGGCGGGCCACGCCCATCACGCCGGTCGGTGAGCGCTGGGGCGAATTGACGTTCCGTCGCACCGCGCCTGGCACCTGGGTGCTGGGCGGATTTCTGGCGTCCTCCTATGCGCTGGGCTACCGGGTGGTGGCCGCACCGGTGGCCAACCTGCACACCACACCGATCCAGACCCCGATCCTCGGGTCGTCGTGGGAAGCCGAGGATCACGCGGCCGGCCAGGTGGCCCAGCTCTACGGCGGCTACCTGCTGCCGGGCTCCCGGTTCGGGATCACCGGTGGCGTCGGGCTGGTGGTCTCGCAATGGCACACCAAAGGCGGATGGCCCTACCGGGCAATGCAATTCAAGGCCAAGCTGAAGGACACCGCCGCGACGCCGGAGCCGCCGGACCCCGTCAACCTGTGAGCCTCAGGCGGTGAATCCGCCGTCGACGTTCCAGTTGGCGCCGGTGACGTATCCCGACTCGTGGCCGGCCAAAAAGCTCACCACCGCGGCGATGTCGCTGGTGTGCCCGTAGCGGCCCAGTGCGGTGGTCTGCCTTACCGCGTCGGCGAATTCACCTTCATCGGGGTTCAGGTCGGTGGCGATCGGCCCGGGCTGCACGTTGTTGACGGTGATCCCGCGCGGACCCAACTCGCGGGCCAGCGCCCGGGTCAGCGACGAGACCGCGCCCTTGGTCATGGCGTATACAGCCGTCCCACCGGTGGGCACCCGATCGGCGTTGATACTGCCGATGTTGATGATCCGTGAACCCTCCCCGAGATGGCCGACGGCACTGCGGATCGCCGAGTACACCCCGCCGATGTTGACCGCCACCAGACGGTCGAACTGCTCCTGCGTGAACTCGTCGATCGGCGCGATATGGGCTGTCCCGGCGTTGTTCACCAGCACATCCAGCCCGCCCAGGGCCGCCACCGCCTGCTCGACCGCGGCCGAAACCTGCGCCGGGTCGGCACTGTCGGCCTGGATCGGGACCGCGGTTTGACCGTTCGCGGCCACCTCGGCGGCCAGCTTCTCGGCCTCGACCGCCGAGGCCCCGTAGGTGAACGCCACCGCGGCGCCGTCGGCGGCCAGCCGTCGCACGATCTCGGCGCCGATACCGCGGGAACCACCGGTTACCAGTGCCCGGCGGCCTGTCAAAGTCGAAGTGGTCATGATGTCGGTCCTTCGTGGATGGTCGATGAACGCGAATGATGTTGGGATCAAAGCCGATCGCGCCCGGATGATTCCCCATGTGACTCAGATCACCTATGGTGGGTCCGTGACGAAACACGTCGTGGTCTGGGGCACCGGTTTTGTGGGCAGCATGGTGATCGCCGAGATCCTCAAACATCCGCAGTTCGAACTCGTCGGCGTAGGGGTCAGCAATCCGGACAAGGTGGGCCGCGATGTGGGGGAGATCTGCTCGCTCGGCGCTGCGGTCGGGGTCAAGGCCACCGATGACATCGAGGCGCTCATCGCGCTGAAGCCCGACGCTGTCGTGCACTACGGGCCCACGGCCGCGCATGCCGACGTCAACATCGACGTGATCACGCGGTTCCTGCGGGCCGGCATCGACGTCTGCTCCACCGCGATGACGCCCTGGGTGTGGCCGCAGATGCATCTCAACCCGCCGGCGTGGATCGAACCCATCACCGAGGCCTGCGAGGTGGGCGGGGCGTCGTGCTTCACCACCGGCATCGACCCCGGATTCGCCAACGACCTGTTCCCGATGACCTTGATGGGGTTGTGCTCCGAGGTGCGCCGCGTGCGGGCCTCGGAGCTGCTGGACTACACGAACTACACCGGCGATTACGAATTCGAGATGGGCATCGGCAAGCCGCCCGAGCACCGAGCCCTGCTGGAGACCCCGGACATCCTCATCTTCGCCTGGGGCGCAACGGTTCCGATGATCGCGCAGGCCGCCGGGATCGAGCTCGACGAGATCACCACCACGTGGGACAAGTGGATCACCCCCGACGAACGCAAATCGGCCAAGGGCATCATCGCGCCCGGCAATGTGGCCGCGGTGCGGTTCACCATCAACGGCATCTACCGCGGCGAGACCCGCATCCAGCTCGAGCACGTCAACCGCATCGGTCTGGATGCCGCCCCGGACTGGCCGTCGGGAAACGACAACGACGTCTACCGCGTCGACATCGAAGGGACTCCGAGCATCTCTCAGGAGACCGCCTTCCGGTTCACCGACGGCTCGGGGCGCGATGCCGCGGCCGCCGGGTGCCTGGCCACCGGTCTGCGAGCACTGAACGCCGTCCCCGCGGTCAACGACCATTCGCCAGGTTGGGTGACACCCCTGGATCTACCACTGATTCCCGGCCTGGGCACCATTCGCTGAGTAACGCCCGCCCCGTCAAATGAGATGGACTACCGGATAGGGTTCTTCTCGAAACGGGGTGACATGGCTGACGGGATCGGGTTGTCGATCGGATCGACAACCCTCAGGGCGGTGCTGGTGGGCCGGGCCGCGGTGACGCGGTCGCCGGTGCTCACCGTCTACCCGCACCGGCCTGCCGAGGTAGGCGTACCCAACGAGAATCCGAACCTCAACGAGCGTGGGCTGATCCTCACCGACTTCGTCGACCGGGTGGGCGACCCGGTGGGGATCCTGGCCTCCGACGGTTCGACGCATCGCGGCGAGGACCTGCTCGCCGAGGCGCTCGCGGCGCTGTTGCGTGCGCTGACCCGGGGACGCCCACCGGTCGACCCCATTTCGATCACTCACCCCGCACACTGGCGACCCAATCAGGTCGGGACTCTTCGGGCTGCGCTGGCGGCTCTTGGAGAATTCGGCGATCCGGCGCTGACCCCGGATGCGTCGGCGGCGCTCGTCGCGCTGCAGGACGATCCGGGGGTGCCCACGCGCGGCGTGATCGCGCTGTGCGACTTCGGCGGCAGTGGCACCAGCATCACGCTGGCCGATGCCGGCAACGGCTTCCAGCCGATCGCGCCGACCATCCGCCACCCCGACCTCTCCGGCGACCTGATCGATCAGGGCCTGCTCACCCACGTGGTCAACGACCTGTCCGAGGCCGGGACGATCGACCTGGCGAGCACGTCGGCCATCGGCTCACTGGGCCGGCTGCGTGGTGAGTGCCGGCGGGCCAAGGAGCGGCTGTCCACCGAGTCGGTCACGGCCCTGCTCGCCGACCTGCCCGGCCACCGTAGCGAGGTTCGGCTGAACCGCCAGGAGCTCGACGAGGTGCTGGCCGACCCGCTGCGCGAGTTCACGTCGGTGCTCGACGACGCGGTGCGGCGCAGCGGGCTGCGTCCCGGTGACCTCGTGGCGGTGGCCACGACCGGTGGGGGCGCCCGGATCCCGGCGATCACCACGGCGTTGTCCGAACACGCACGCCTGCCGGTGATCACCGCGGCGCAACCGGAACTCACCGCGGCGATCGGTGGCGGTCTGATCGCCGTGCGTGGCATTGCCGAGGACGGCATGACGGCGTTGGCGCCTGCCCCGGCAGCCGCGCCCGAGACCATGGCCGCGGCGCTGGTGGCTCCCGAGCCGCCCGCCGCGCCTCAGGCGTTGGCCTGGTCGGACGCGCAGGACGTGCCCGATGTCGCGCCGGTCGAGGAGTACGGTGCCGATCTCGACGCCGGTTTCGAACCCGACGGTGGACGCACCACGGCGCGGCCTCGGCTCGAATTCGGCGAGCGTGAGCTCACCGACCACGACGAGATCGCGGCCCGCCCCTGGTATCGCCGACCGCCGGTGATGGTGGGTGCCGGCGCCGCTGCGGTGCTGGTTGCCGTGGTGGCGGCGTTGGTGACCATCACCGGCAGCGACGAGCCCGCCGCACCGGCGAACACCACCAAGGCGGTCACCTCGACGACGCCGGCCGCAGACGACGCACCCGCGCCGGCCCCGCCGGCCGACGACCCTGCGCCGCAACAAGTCCCACAGACCGTGACCGAACAGGCACCTGCTCCGCAGACCGTGACCCAGACCGTTGAGCAACCTGCGCCAGAGGCTCCGCCGGTGACGGAGAACCCGCCACCGGCCGAGACGCCCACTGCCACAACACCTCCGGCCACCGAAGCGCCACCGACGACGACCGAAGCGCCGGTGACCACCACACAGGCGCCGACCACGACGCACACGCCATGGAGTCCGACCGCGCCGTACCCGACGATCCCGGGCCTGCCGTGGGTTCCGGCGCCCGGCGGTGGTCACACCGGGGGCTGAGGCTCTACCGCAGGTCTCAGCGAGGTACCGACTCCGTGTTGCCGTGACACGGCGGGCCCCACAGCCCCCGATGTGCCTGTTGCGCTTCATGTTCGGCAGCCGCGATTGCGCTGTATCGGGCCACCGGATGACCGCCGTAGATGTACGCGTGGGCCATACCGGCGCGGGCCGCTTCCACCGAGTAATCCCAACCGTCGGCACGCACCAGGTAGGCCAGCGTGCGGTTAACTGCAGTTGGATGATCCACGTGGTGCGGCTGTGCAGGCTCAACTTGTCGGCCGGTGCGTTTAGTCTCCACGCAGATTGAACTTCCGGACCAGGGGCTGTGATGGATGACGGGATCGAACCGAGACTTGTGGAGGTTCTCGATGTCCCGAGGCTTGGTGCGGTCGTTCGCGGCAATGCGGGCTCGTTGCCGTGGCGTTTGGTCGACGAGTCGGGTGCCGGCGTAAACCACGTCAATCTGTGGTTGGCCGACCTGTTCGCGTGCGACAACTCGCCTGCGACGCTGCGCGCCTATGCGTACGACCTACTGAGCTGGAGTCGTTTCCTCGGCGCACTGCAGGTTTCGTGGACTCAGGCAACGCGGGGCGAAGTCCGGGACTGGGTGAGGTGGTACCGGTGTCGCGCGAACCCGCAACGACGCCGCGGATCGAGTGCGGATACTCATCGGCCGACCCCAGGTTCTGTGAACGAGCGGACGGGCAAGGCCTACCTGGAGTCTTCCTACGCGCGGTCGTCGATGAATCGCAGACTGTCGTCGCTCAGTGGCTTCTACGAGTTCGCCCTGGAGTCGGATCTCGGGCCGCTCATCAACCCGGTACCGAAATCGCGCGACGATCTCACTCGACTCGACGTGCACCGCCAGCACTTCGATAACCCGCGCCCCCAAAAGCGCGCGCCTTATCGGCAGAAGCTAGTGGAACGTGCGCCGCGCGCGCTCAGCGACGACCTGTACGAGGAGGTATTTGCATCGCTGAGAACAAACCGCGACCGTGCCATTGTCGCTACGGCGATCTCCTCTGGTTTACGCGCCAGTGAACTGCTCAGCATGCGGCGGGGGATGCTCCATGCCGCCGACCAAACCGCCGATGTAATACCCAAGGGCGGGAATGGAAGTCGTGTCATGGTCCGTATCAGTCCCACTGCGTATCTCTGGATCGCCCGGTACCTTGCTGAGCGCCCCGTGGGTCCGCCTGAAGAGCCAGTCTGGCTGACATTGCGCGGCACACCGCGGCCGCTGAGCTATTGGGCAATGCGACAGATCCTTGAACGCAGCAACGCGCTGCTGGGCTCCAACGTCACGATGCATGACTTCCGGCACACCTTCTGCATGCGTCTCGCCCAGGACGAGAACATGACCATCGCGGAAATGCAGGAGCTGATGCGGCACGCGTCGATCGCCAGCACCACACGCTACCTGCGACTCACCGTAGCCGAACTCGTCGACAAACTTGATCAGCACTGGAATAGACCCCCGTCACCGCAGCCCACGCCGGCGAAAGGCTATGCGGCAGAAGATCTCCAAGTTCTTTTCGGTCGGGCATTCTGATGGCGCGGGTGCTCACGCGTGCCCAGTCGCTGGCGAGTTCGTCTGCGTTTGCCAACCATCCAGTCGAAGTACTGCCTTCGCTGTCCCCGACGCCCGAGGACCATCCGTGGTTCGGAAACACTGTCACCTGCGCCGAACGTGAACGCATCATCACTGCGGGACTTCCGCTCGTGATGGCACGGATGAGTGAGAAGTACCGCAGCGAGGCAGTAGCCCGCAGCGGTGCACGGCTCTGGCTGAGTCGCCTATTGGACTGGCTGGATGGCTTTGTCGGCGACAGTTATCAAGACCGTTGGATCGCCAGCGATTCCGATCGCCAGCCGAAGGCGTGGTGCCCAGCCTTATCAACCGGATCGCATACACGGCTTGGGGCAAGGCTGTCGATCAACGCACTCATAATGCTGGGGGTCATTCGTCCCGGCCATGACTGGTTGATCGAGAACAAGCAGGCGCGGTTCTACCGTGACTGGACGACCACGCACGAACCGAAGGCGTGGGATCGCTACTTCGCCGCCGCGGAGCACGAGGGCGCACCGGAAGTGAAGAAATGGCGAACCGCCACCCACCTGGTACGTATCAGCATCTGCAACGGGCTGCCAATCACCGAGCTGCACAGCCAGCATGTGTTGGCCTACCGAGACTTTCTCGTCTCGACCGGCAGGATGCCGGGGGATCTTCTCGCCATGTGGCACTACGGACGCCGCGGCGGACTGTTCGCCGGTGAAGCCGACGACCTGCGGCACTACCTCATCGCCAAACGTCTCAGTCCCACCGAACTGGTCGACCGCTTCAATGTGCGAGCTCCCAGCGTGCGAGGACTGTTGATCGCCTACCTCGCCGAGATCGCCGTCGGTCAGGACTACGCCAGCCTGGACGGAACCAGCCGAAACCTGGTGAAGCTGTTCTGGAAACCGATCGAAGACGCCAACCCCGGCATCGACACAATCAGTTTGACGAAGGCCCAGGCATCCGCCTGGAAAGAGTGGTTGCGCACCAAACCGGATGGGACTCCGCGCCGGCACGCCGAGAGCATTCTGGGAGCGGTCCGCAGCTTCTACCTCGACGTGGCTGCCTGGTCCCACGAGGATCCCTCGACGTGGGCCCATTGGGCTGTCTCATGCCCGGTCAGCATCCGCGACGTCCGAGGCCAGCAGAAGCGCCGGGCCCAGCGGGCACACCGCATGCATGCCCGCACCCGCACCCTCACCCCGCACGTCGATGCACTCGTCGCTGCAGCCCGGCGGGCGTACGTGCAAGCAGCAGAGCTGCAAGCGGTCGCGACGACAGCGCCGTTCGGTGAACCGTTCGCCGTGCACGGGAGCACCTACATCAAGCACACACCGGGCAAGCGGGCCGACCGAGTGCGCATCCATGTTCTGCAGGATGGATCGGAGAAGCGGGTTGACATCCACTACACCGTGACACGGGCCTTCATGACCTGGACGATCATCGAGGTGTTGCGCCACACCGGTATCCGGATCGAAGAGATGCTGGAGCTGACCCATCTGAGCATCAAGCAGTACCGCAAACCCGATGGCACCGTGATACCGCTCCTGCAGATCGCACCGAGCAAGACCGATCAGGAGCGGATATTTCCCTGCAGCCCGGAGTTGACCACCACCTTGGCGCGACTGGTCGAGTTCGTCAGCATCGATGGCCGCGTTCCGCTGTGCTGCCGAATCGACACACAGGAACGCCAGGTGTCGGCGCCGATGCCGCATCTGATCCAGATCCGAGAGGGTGGACGGTCGCGGGTAATCAACCAGTGCACGGTCCGAAAGTGGTTATCAGAGCTGGCCAACAGCATGGCCTTGAAGGACGCTGACGGTACTTCGCTGCATTTCACGCCACACGACTTTCGCCGGATCTTCATCACCGACATCGTCAACGCCGGGTTCCCGATCCATTTGGCCGCAAAGATGGTGGGCCACAACAATATCGAAGTCACGCGCGGCTACACCGCGGTGTATCAGAAAGATGTCTTCGAGGCATATGACCGGTTCATCGACAACCGTAGACAGGCACGGCCATCGGCCGAATACCGTGAGCCCACCCAAGCCGAATGGGACGAGTTCGTCGAACACTTCGGCCAGCGCCGGATCGCGCTCGGCAATTGCCACCGCCCCTATGGATCTGACTGTTCCCATGAACATGCCTGCATCCGGTGCGATTTCTGCGAGGTTGAACCGGCCCAGGCCGCAAGGCTCGATGAGATCCGTGACAACCTTCGCCTCCAGGTGGTCGAGGCCCAAAAGAACCGGTGGCTGGGCGACGTTAACCAATTACGCCTCACCATTGAGCACGCCGACCGCAAGGCGGCGAGGCTGGCAGCCCTCACCGAGGCGGCCCCGGTACTCCTTGCCGCGCACACGTCCTGACGCGAGCAGTAAGGGACCGTCCTTCTGACAGCTAGGTGCAGCAGTTGGGGTCGAGGACGACGCAGAGTGCCTGCAGGGCTTCGGGTTTGACGCGGTGAAAGACGTTCATGCCGCGCCGGTCGGAGATCACCAGCCCGGCTTTGCGGAGCTGGCCCAGGTGGTGGCTGACGGTGGATTCACTCAGGTCGAGCACCGCGGCCAGATCGCCGCTGGTCTCTTCGCCGGGGCGTGAGCTGAACAGCAGCGACATCATCTTGACCCGCACCGGGTCGGCGAGCGCCTTGAGCCGCATCGCGACCTGCAGGGCATCGGCGTCGCTGATCGGGCCCGCGGCGACCGGGGCGCAGCACACCGGGGCGGACATGTCGATCACGGGCAGCGCTTTGGGCATGACCCCATCCTGCCACCTGTCTTGACATATATCAAAAAGGTGGCATCCTGAGGTCGACGCGCCAGTTCGATATATGTCTCATCCCTAGTGGGAGGTCCATCATGTCCCGTATGCAACTCGCCCTCAACGTCGATGACCTCGACGAGGCGATCACGTTCTACACCAAACTGTTCGGCGTCGACCCCGCCAAGGTCAAGCCCGGCTATGCCAACTTCGCCGTCGCCGAGCCGCCGCTGAAGCTGGTGCTGCTGGAAAATCCCGGTAAGGGCGGCACCATCAACCACCTCGGCGTCGAGGTCCAATCCAGCGACAAGGTGCACGCCGAGATCGCCCGCCTGACCGGCGAGGGGCTGTTCACCGATGAGGAGATCGGCACCACGTGTTGCTTCGCCACCCAGGACAAGGTCTGGGTGACCGGGCCGGCCGGAGAGAAATGGGAGGTCTACACGGTGCTGGCCGACTCCGACACCTTCGGCACCAGCCCACAGCACCTCGACGATTCCGCCGACGGCGAGGGTGGGGTGTGTTGCGGCGGAGCCTCCAAGGAGGCTGACCCCGCCGCAGCGTCCTGTTGCTAGCCGATCGCACCTGCCGCGGCCGTGGTCACATGGCCGCGGCAGGCGCATGATCGGGGCATGGACCGCGATGCCATCGCTGCCGATCTGGAGCGCGCGCGTGTCACGTTCCACCAGCTACTGGCGGCCGCCGGCCCCGACGACTGGGATGCGCCGACGCGCGGAACCCGGTGGACCAACGAACAATTGCTGTTCCACATGGTGTTCGGCTACATGGTCGTGCAGCGGCTGCTGCCCCTGGTGCGGGTGATGGGCCGACTACCTGACCGCGTCAGCGGGGCATACGCCCGGTTGCTCAACGCCGCGACCACGCCGTTTCATCAAATCAACTACTACGGATCATGCGCCGCCGCCATGGTCTACAACCGGCGCAGGATGGGCGCCAAACTCGACCGGGTCATCGACTCACTGCAACACCGGCTCGCCCGCGAGACCGACGACACCCTGCGGCGCGGCATGCATTTCCCGCCGGGATGGGATCCGTTCTTCTCCGACTACATGACGCTGGAAGACGTCTACCGCTACCCCGGGCGCCACTTCGACTTCCACGCCGCCCAACTCACCTTCACCTGACGTTTCATTTGCCAACAACTTCGATATCCGTCAATATTGATGTATGTCGAAGTCGCAGGAGTCGTTGACCGACGGGGACGCGTGCTGCCCACCCGGGGCGCTGCTGCGCGAACCCCTTACCGCCGCGGACGCGGCGGACATGGCGGTCAAACTCAAAGCGCTGGCCGATCCGGTACGCCTGCAGCTGTTCTCCGCGATCGCCAGCCACGCCGGTGGTGAGGCCTGCGTCTGCGACATCTCCGCCGACATCGAGGTGTCACAACCGACCATCAGCCACCACCTCAAAGTGCTGCGCGACGCCGGGCTACTGACCTCACAGCGCCGGGCCTCCTGGGTGTACTACGCCGTGGTGCCCGACGCGCTGGCCAGCCTCGCCGTCCTGTTCGGCATTGACGCAGCCGCCGGGGTGTCGGCATGACCGACACCACCACCCCGGCCCCAGCGGTCGTGGGCAAGCTCTCCACCCTGGATCGGTTCCTGCCGCTGTGGATCGGCGCGGCGATGGTCGCCGGGTTGCTGCTGGGCCGCTGGGTTCCCGGCTTGAACACCGCGCTGGAAAGCGTTCAGCTGGACGGGATTTCACTACCCATCGCTCTTGGCCTGCTCATCATGATGTACCCGGTGCTGGCCAAGGTCCGCTACGACCGCCTCGACACCGTCACCGGCGACCGCAAGCTGCTGCTGTCCTCACTGGTCCTGAACTGGGTGCTCGGCCCCGCGCTGATGTTCGCGCTCGCGTGGCTGCTGCTGCCCGACCTGCCCGAATACCGGACCGGCCTGATCATCGTCGGCCTGGCCCGCTGCATCGCCATGGTCATCATCTGGAACGACCTGGCCTGCGGCGACCGGGAAGCCGCCGCCGTCCTCGTGGCGCTCAACTCGATCTTCCAGGTCATCATGTTCGCCCTGCTGGGCTGGTTCTATCTGTCGGTGCTGCCCGGCTGGCTCGGCCTGGAACAGACCACCATCGACACCTCCCCGTGGCAGATCGCCAAGTCCGTGCTCATATTTCTGGGCATCCCGCTGCTGGCCGGCTACCTGTCGCGCCGGCTCGGCGAGAAAACCAAGGGCCGTGACTGGTACGAGGCCAAGTTCCTGCCCCGGATCGGGCCGTGGGCGCTCTACGGGCTGCTGTTCACTATCGTGATTCTCTTTGCGCTGCAAGGCGACCAGATCACCCACCAACCGTTCGACGTCGCCCGCATCGCCCTGCCGCTACTAGCGTACTTCGCGATCATGTGGGGCGGAGGCTACCTGCTCGGCACCATGCTCGATCTCGGTTATGAGCGCACCACCACCCTGGCGTTCACCGCCGCGGGCAACAACTTCGAACTCGCCATCGCCGTCGCGATCGCCACCTACGGCGCCACCTCCGGCCAAGCCCTGGCCGGCGTCGTCGGCCCGTTGATCGAAGTCCCGGTCCTGGTCGGGTTGGTCTACGTGTCCTTGGCGTTGCGCAACCGGTTCCACCACCACACCTCCCAACACCTTCCTGCCGACGGCTCGACGACGAGAACGGAACCCAATCCATGACTGACAGCCCCGTCACCCACGAGCTTCGCCACGATCTGTCCATCGACCAGCAACTCGCCCTGAAAACCGCGGCGACCCGGCTGGGCGGTGAGTTCGATGGCACCTTCGGTACCGAAACCATCGAACGGTTCTTGCATTCATCCTACGACCAGTTCGCCGGCCGGGCCACCATTCCGAACTTCCTGCCGCTGTTGGCCGAACGGTTCGCCCGCCAACGCCTGCACGCCCTGGCGAGAGTGGAAGGAAAGATCAGCGACGGCAAACCGACCGTGTTGTTCCTGTGCACCCACAACGCCGGCCGCTCGCAGATGGCGCTGGGCTACTTCACCCACCTGGCCGGTGACCGGGCCGTCGCCTGGTCCGGTGGATCCGAACCCGGCAACGAGATCAACCCCGCCGCGATCGCTGCCATGCACGAAGTCGGTATCGACATCACTGGCGAATACCCCAAACCCTGGACCGACGAAATTGTGCAGGCGGCCGACGTCGTCATCACCATGGGCTGCGGGGACGCCTGCCCGATCTTCCCCGGGAAACGCTACGAGAACTGGGAACTGCCCGACCCCGCCGGCCAGGGCCTCGACGCCGTCCGCCCGATCCGCGACGACATCGAAGAACGCGTCCACCGTTTGTTGGCCGACCTGAACGTGCCCGTCACCCGGTAGCCGCGAAAACCTCAAGGGAACACACCGAATATGGCTGACACATCAGTGTTGTTCGTCTGCGTCAGTAACGCCGGAAAATCGGTCATGGCCGCCGGGCTCATGCGCCAGATCGCCGGACCGACCATCCACGTCAGCTCGGCGGGCACCCGCGCCAAGACCGCCGTCAACGACCTCTCGGTACAAGCCTTGGCAGAAGTCGGCGTCGACATCAGCGACCATCAGCCCGCCCAACTCACCGCGCAGATGCTCGACGACGCCGACCTGGTCGTCATCGTCGGCAGCCAAGCCCACCTCGACGAGTACTGTCCCGGCGTCACCATCCAGCGGTGGGATACCGACGAACCCTCCTTGCGCGGCATCGACGGAATCGACCGCATGCGAATCATCCGCGACGACATCACCACGCGCGTCCAGGCCTTGGCCGCCAACCTTTCCACCGCGATCACACCACCCACCGGCCAGCCATCCCGATCCAACGCGCGTATTGAGCGAAGCTAGATGTATGCGTGTGGAACTTCTCACGAGCCCGGGATGTCCGAATGCAGCGGCGGCTCGGCGCTTGCTCGCCGAGTGTCTGTCTGAGGTTGATATCGCTGAAGATGTGGTGGTGGAAAGGGTCGGTGGATATCCATCGCCAACAGTGCTCGTTGATGGTATGGATGTCATGAAGCCGGGCACTGAGCTGGCAGCTGATGCGTGCCGATTGGACCTTCCGACCAGGGATCGCGTGCTGGCGGCGCTTCGGAGTGCGACGCCGTTGACGTGATCGATCCGGGGTCTTACCCCGATGTTGCGGCCCCGAGTTCAGCTGGCTGCCGTGGTCTTCTGGTTGCGGGTGTGGGCCAGCCGGTGGGAGTCGGTTCCGGTTTCGATGATGGTGCCCCCGAGGGGCTTGGTGCGTCCGGCGCGCACGCCGTTGGCGATGACGACGATTTCGGCGAGTTCGTGCACCGCGACGACCGCGGCCAGCCCGAGGACACCGGTGAGGGCGAGCGGAATGAGCACCGTAATCAATGCCAGTGAGAGGCCGACGTTTTGCAGCATGATCCGCCTCGCGCGCCGCGCGTGGGCCAGTGCTTGGGTGAGGTGGCGCAGGTCTTCACCCATCAGCGCGACGTCGGCGGTTTCGATGGCCACGTCGGTGCCCATCGCGCCCATGGCGATACCCAAATCGGCAGTGGCCAGGGCCGGGGCGTCGTTGACGCCGTCACCGACCATGGCCGTCGAGGAACGTTGGCGCATTTGACCAATTAGCGCGGCTTTGTCTTCGGGCCGCAGATCGGCATGCACGACCTCGATGCCCACCTGCTTGGCCAATGCGTGGGCGGTCGCTTGGTTGTCACCGGTGAGCATGGCCACCTGATACCCGCCGCGGCGCAGCTGGGCGACGACGTGGGCGGCTTCGGGCCGCAGCTCATCGCGCACCGCGACTGCCCCGATGATCTGGTCGTTGTCTTCGATGAGCACGGCGGTGGCGCCGGCGGCCTGCATGGCCGCGACCTGGCCGGCCAGCGGGCCGGGGTCAAGCCAGCCGGGGCGGCCCAGCCGCAATCGACGGCCATCCCGCGCGCCGGTCAACCCGGCACCGGTGACCGCCTGCACGTCATCAGCCGGTTGCACGGGGCCCTGCGCGGCGGCGAGAATCGCTGCCGCGAGGGGGTGTTCGCTGCGGGCCTCCAACGCCGCCGCCACATCCAGCACGTGCTCGCGGGTGGCGCCGTTGGTGGTGGCGACGTCGATGACGGTGGGTGCGTTGGCGATCTCGGTGCCGGTCACGGTGGTCGCCGCGATCGGCGCGGCTAGCAAGCTCGGTGTCTTGGTCAAGGGCGGGGCGGCGCTGGAAGCCCTGGGCGCGGTCCGCACGATCGCGCTGGACAAGACAGGCACCCTGACCGCCAACGCACCCACCGTCATCGACGTCGCCACCACCAACGGCGCCACCCGCGAGCACGTGCTGGATGTGGCGGCGG
>NZ_LZJD01000111.1:0-930 GCF_001666875.1 Mycobacterium sp. E802 | reverse complement strand
CGGCGGCACCCAGACGATCCCGGGCGGCCCCGTCGCCAGCCAGGAAGTCATCAAGCTGCTCGGCACCAACGGCGGCGGCTTCTACAACGCCAACTCGTCGCACCCGTTCGAGAACCCCGCCACCTGGACCAACTGGGTGGAGATCTTCCTGATCCTGATGATCCCGTTCTCGCTGCCGCGGACGTTCGGCCGCATGGTCGGCAGCCGGAAGCAGGGTTACGCCATCGTGGCGGCGATGTCGGTGATCGCGACGGCCAGCGTCAGCCTGATGATGCTGTTCCAGCTCCAGGCCCACGGCACCGTCCCGACCGCGGTCGGCTCGGCGATGGAAGGTGTCGAGCAGCGGTTCGGTGTCGCCAACTCGGCGGTGTTCGCCGATGCGACGACGCTGACCTCGACCGGCGCGGTGGACTCGTTCCACGACTCCTACACCAGCCTCGGCGGCATGATCACCATGTTCAACATGCAGCTCGGTGAGGTGGCTCCCGGCGGCGTCGGCTCCGGCCTGTACGGCATGCTGGTGCTGGCGATCATCACGGTGTTCGTGGCCGGCCTGATGGTGGGCCGCACTCCGGAGTACCTCGGAAAGAAGATCACCCCGCGCGAGATCAAGCTCGCGGCAACGTATTTCCTCGTGACCCCGCTGATCGTGCTGACCGGCACCGCGGTGGCCATGGCGATGCCGGGGCAACGCGCGGGCATGCTCAACACGGGGCCGCACGGCCTGTCCGAGGTGCTGTACGCCTTCACCAGCTCGGCGGCCAACAACGGCAGTGGCTTTGCCGGATTCAGCGGCAACACCACCTGGTTCAACGTTGCACTGGCGATCGCGATGGTCATCGGCCGCTTCCTACCGATCATCGCGGTCCTGGCCATCGCGGGAACGTTCGCCGCGCAGCGCCCCGGCGTCGTCACCGCCGGCACGTTGCG
>NZ_LZJD01000110.1:0-842 GCF_001666875.1 Mycobacterium sp. E802 | reverse complement strand
CCATCGTTGCCGATGAAACCCGGACGCGCGGGAACGATGACACACGACTACAAACGCAACGGCACCATCGATCTGTTCGCGGCGATGAATGTTGCTACCGGTGAGGTATTGACCGACCTGCGCAAGGGGCATACCGGCGCTGACGTGTTGCGGTTCTTCAAACAGATCGATGCCAGCGTTCCGCGTGGTCTCGGTGTACATGTCGTGCTGGACAACTTGTCGGCGCACTCCACCCCTGAGATCGCGAAGTGGTTGGCGCACAAGGATCGTCGTCGGTGGCACCTGCATTACACCCCGACCTCGAGTTCGTGGGTAAACCTGGTGGAACGCTGGTTCAAAGAACTCACCGACAAACGACTGCGTCGTGGTGTTTTCACCAGCGTCGCTGAACTCACCGAAGCCATCACCGCATGGGCCGCGCACTGGAACGCTGACCCCAAGCCCTTCATCTGGAAAGCCACCGCCGAGGACATCATCGCCAAAGTCCAACGCGGCAGAGCCACTCTTAACCAGATCAAATCGCAGACGGACCACTAGCAGCACCATCATCACCAGGCCGTAGAGACCGCTGCCCGCGCCGCCGGGAGCCACTTCGCCGAGCATCATGTTCAGCATCAGCACCGCGCCCCCGAGGCTGGCGAAGCTGTCGTACGACGCATTCGCCGCGCCATCGCCGGTCGCGGTGGCGGCCTGGCCGAACGTCGCGCTACCAGGGACGCCGAACCGGACCTCGGTGCCCTCCACCGGCGCGCCCGCGGCGTGCACGACGGTGCCGTGGGCCTGGAGCTGGAACAGCATCATCAGGCTGACGCTGGCCGTCGCGATCACCGACATCGCCGCCA
>NZ_LZJD01000109.1:0-127627 GCF_001666875.1 Mycobacterium sp. E802 | reverse complement strand
ACATCGAGGTCAAAACCATTCTCGACGCGCTGGCATCCGAGAAATCAAGGCACTAAGGCAAATGACCCAACTCGGGTCAAGCCAGCGGAGGGCCGGCATGAAAAACCTCCACCGGGCACAAAGGTCGGCGAGTGGGGCAAGGATGTCAAAGCGGACAAACCGAAGGGTCCGCTCATCGCTGAAGGCAAAACGGGTGAACACGGCGGTGCCGTATGGGATAAGGTCGGCGGCGCAAAAGGGCCTGGCGGCGAATACGACTGGCGTCTCGAGGTCCTCGGCGCGCATGGTGGAGCGAATTACGAAATACGTAAAGACGGAGCCACGGGTTCCGCCCAAGGGCGAGCAAGTATCGCCGAGGGCGAGGTGAATGGTTCGAAAAACCTCGGCCCAGTCGAGATCAAAGGCCACGCAGATGGGGCACTTGGCGCAAGGGGAAATCTAACCGGGGCCGCTTCTCCGTCCGGAGGCCAATTGGGCGCCGATACAGCAATAGGTGCACACTCGTCGCAAAAATTCGAGGCCAATGGGTACGGAGTTCATATCACCGCTGGTGTCACTGAGATCGCGGGCGCCGGCGCAGCCAGCGATTTCCACTTTGGCCGGACAGATGACGGCAAATTCAGCATAGGTGGACATTACGGTCGAGCTTGGGGTTTCGGCGGGACCGGCTTGCTCGATATAACAATTGACCCCAAAGAACTAACCGGCCACTTGAAGCGGCTGGCGGACTGGTTCCTGGAATAGCGGGATTATGAAGCATCGCATCCGCTTCGATTCAGAAGTTCCAGAGGGCTGGTCCAGCGTGGCTCCAGCCGCAGTCGGGGAAGATCACGCCTCCACCGTTCTATTACGAAATGCAAACCCCGATAGTCGGCTCACACCGAATATTGTCGTTACCGAGTACTTCAGCGATTCTGCAGTCGACCTGAGCGACGTCGCACTCGAGTACGCCGAACGTAAGCGCGGAAGCACAATCGGATTGGAGGTCACCAGATCGGAATGGATAGCCGAGGATGCGCCTGCGGAATACGGTCAGGAGATGCGATTCACCCTCGTGAGCGGCGTGGTCGCAAGACTGGTCCGCATGACAATCGCAACGCCCACATTCACCGGCGGAACGCATATCCTAGAGATCGTATTCACTGTAGCTGAAGAGCAATACGCGTCCTGTCGAAGCGAATTCGGAGAATTCCTGAAATCGATACAGATACTAACAAGTTAACAAGATTTGGATACGCTAGAACCAGACAACCGTAGCCTCCCCATGGGGAACGTCATCATCATGCGCGCCCCGAAGTATAAATCGAGTGAAATGCTCGAACGCCTTAAACGCGGGACTGTGGTGGCACTCTAGCGCGTACCGGATGCATCTGCGATGACCGGCGGATCCGCCGATCGTCGAGTCGCCGCACGACCGCAGGTGAAACTCGAAATTACTCGTATAGAGTTGACAACCCGGGCAGCTCACACGACTAGATGTTGAACAGCAGTCTAAGAGGTAGACGGCCTCATACCAGATCGGAGAAATGATGGGTCCTGCTGGCACTTCTCGGCTAGCACTGCTTATGTCATCCGTCGCCGTCGCCGCCGGTATGGCGTTGAGCGTCGTGGGATGCTCTGTAACCATCGGAGGAACTGGCGACTCGGCGAGTACGGTGCCGAACATTCCGCAAGCCGAACTTGAAAGTGGCTTGAAGAAAGCCATTACCGAAAAAACCGGCGCTCCAATAAAGTCGGTCGCGTGCGAAGGTCCGCTACAGGGTGTCGTCGGCGAAACACAACGTTGCATTGCTTCCTTTGCGACGACAGACGGTCTCTGCGCCGGAGTAACCGCTACTACCAAATCAGTCAATGATTCGAAGATAAATTACGATTTCAAAGTGGATGATAAACCGCTGGAATGACATAGCAGTGCGCACACTAGGCTCGAGTGGACATCCACCGGGCAGGACCTAGGGCTTCGTAATCGGTTTCTGAGACGATCTCGGTCTGCGTACATTTGCCTCGGACAGCGCCAGACAGATCGAAATCCGCACTATTCGCGAGCCGCACTGGTCTCGAATCAAACGGCGCTACAGCGCACCCAAAAAACGACACCCACGAGGAGACCCAACAAACACGGTGGAATCCTGAATAGGCAGCGCGCGCGTCTAGCTGGCGTCGCGCTCGAAGAGATAGCGCTCCGGGTGGTGGCAGTCATTGACCCGGGGCTGACCGGTATCGAGACTAGGCGGCGGAAGCCATTCGGTCCGACCGTCTTTGCCGGTTCTCGTCCGCCAGCCCTTGCTGCTCAACAACCGGTGACAAGCCGGGCACGCCAAGGTGAGTTGGTCGATGTCCGTCAGGCCGCCGTCGGCCCAATCCTTCTCGCGGTGGTGCACCTGGCACCAATCCGCAGGGGCAGTGCAGCCCGGCCGGGTGCAGCCGCCTTCCATTCCGAACAGTGCGAGCCGCTGCCCGGGCGAGGCAATTCGCTTGGTACGGCCGAGGTATAGCGGCACCTCTGAGTGCGACTCGTAAATGCACAGATAGTGATATGCGTGGCTGGCTATCCGGATCGCGTCGGCCATCGGCACCAGACTGCCGCCCCCGGTGATCGCCCAGCCCTCACCCGAGCAGATCTGTTCGAGCGTGGCCGTGACCACCAATGTGACCGGCAATCCGTTGTACTGGCCCAGCGTCCCAGACATCAGCACCGCGCGGCACATGGCCTTGAAAGCATCGTGGTTGCGCTGCGCCTTGGTGCGCAGATCCCACTTGACCGCTTCCTCGTCAGGTTCGCCATCGACACAGGGGTTTTCGTCGTCCGGATTGCACATGCCCGGTGCCGCCAACTTGGCGTTGTACGCCTCGCAGTACGCCCGGCACTCGGCATCGATGTACCCGTGGACCTTCGTCAGTCCATCGCTGTCCTGCTCACCGAATACGAGGCCACGGTTGCGTGCCGCCACGTCGTCACGCGGCGCGGGGCCGTCCTGGTCGATGGTCATCCGCAACCGATTCGCAACCTGCTGCAGCGCTTCAGGAGTCAGCCTGGCCGCCGAGCTGCCCAGCAATTCCTCGGCCTTGTCCCAATTTTCGGCGGTGACCCCGGCGGGCAGCTTCTTGAAGAATTTCCGGATGATCCGCACATGATCGATGCCGATGTCACCGCGAGACTGGGAAGCGGCGGTAGTGGGCATCACCGGCGGAAGCGGCTCACCAGTCATGGCACGGCGAGGAGACAGCACCTTGGCATCCTCGATCCGGGCATTCGCCTCGGCCTTACTGATCCGCAACGAATAGACCAATATGTCGCGAAGCGAGTTGTGGCCCGCCGTCTGCGGGGCGATCTCCTCGGCGATGTTGGTGATGATCTTGTGGTCGACCGACGCATGGGCACGAGCGATCCGCTCACGCCGAGTGGCGATGTGTTGGAGGTCGGTCAGGGTGAGCCCATCGTGGGATGCCGCGGCGATCTTGGCGGCCAACGCCTCGTACTCCTCGTAGCACGCCAGTAATTCCTGACGTCCCAGCGATGCGCTACTCATGACTCGAACATTAGTTCGAACGTCTGACAAGGGGAGTCGATTTGTGGCCAGAGTGGCAAACGAGGTCAAAGTTTTTTGAACTTGTCGACGCGATGCGATTTCCGCAATCACATCGCCACCGGCATCGACGCCCGAAGTGCGCACGTAACCGATCTTGAGACGGCTCGAAACGGCCGGGCAGACTACCGATCGCGGACGCAACGACAACGGATTCCGCGGCCGTGACCAGACGTTTTACGCACGTGATGGTTACTTTGGCAAATTTGCATCCGACCAATAACGTATTGCTACAGTGTGCGGGCACTGTAGGCCACATCACACCCCAAAGGCGGCGACATTGACGTCTCAGCCCACCCCTCCCAGGCTGCACAAGGCCAAGGTTGCCGCCACCGCAGCGGCCGTCGTCGCCACCACCGCAGCGCTGACCGCAGGCGTCGCATCGTCCGCACCCGAGGCACTTGCCGCGCATAACCGGAGCGTGCAGGCGGACGTTGAGCTGACCGCGGCGATCGAAGTGCCCGACGTTGTTGGGATCTACGGGGTGGGGCCGGTTTTCTGGGCCGCACAGATTCTTGGACTCACACCCGACAATGTGATCAAGGCAGCTGCTGGAGCCCTGGGCGGCACTGAGGTTGCAACAGCAGTCACCGCGTTGTTGGAAACGCTGGATGCAATTTCGCCAGTAGACACGGGCATCAAAGGCCCGTTGCCCGGCGATGTCTACGATGCCGTCAACGGGCTGAAGTACACCACCACAGGTTTCGCCGAGATGCTGGGTCTCGACAAGATTCCGATCATCAACGATCTGGTCGATCAACTTGTCGGCGTCGCACCCATCCTGAATCAGCGCCGTGCCATCATCTTCTCCGAGAGCCTGGGCGGCCTGACCACCTCGATGGCGTACCGCGACATGATCGAGGCCGTTACGTCCGACAGTGCCGACTGGGAGATAGGTGTCACCGGCCAGTGGCTGGTCTTCGTCAACAATCCCAGCCGTCCCGGCGGCGGATTGTTCGCGCTGGCAACGCCTTTCACCGACATGTTCGGATACAACTTCACCACTCCGGACGCGGGTAGCTACACAAACCCGAGCAAGACCAAAGTTCTCAACACATCAATCCTCGATGTGACCTGGGCATACAACCCGCTCTCCGACGTGCCCAGCACGTTGAATCCGCTCGCATGGGCCAACTCGGTCGCCGCCGGGGCGTTCCTGACCTATCTCATCCCGGACGAGGACGACAAAAACAACATCGGTGAACACGTGCTGCCGTTGCTCCTCAAGGGGATTCTCGACGGTGGAAAGGTGATGCTCGATCCGACCGGCGGACAAGGCATTACCATGTTGCCCGGGTGGAACCAGCTCGTCAGTGGGCTCAAGAATTGGGGACTTGGCGGCCTTGCTAACGGCTTGGAAAACGCCGCGAACGCCACCAAATTCCCCGGCACCGCCACGTACATCACGTATGACTCAGGCAATCTCCCATTGCTCGAGCCGTTCCGGATGGCACCGCATCTGCTGAATCTGGTTCCGGGCGTTGATATCCCGACACCGTTGACCGACAGCGTCGAAGATGCGTTGCGGATGATGGTCAACATGGGCTACCAGGACGTCGACCCGGACACCTTGGAGCGCAACTTCGACAAGGCCGGTGAGCAGGCCTACCTGTGGCATTCGCCGCTCACGCCGACACAACAGTTGGCCGCCAACGAGATGATCTTCGACGCCCTGATCGACGGCATCCAGGAACATGCCCTGGACCCGGAGGCCTGGACGCCGAAGCTGCCCGGGACCGATTTCAAGCCGGTCGTGCAGAACGCCGCAGCGGTCGCACTGGCCAAGGCCATGAGCGATGCCCTCGAAACCCTGCAGAAGGGCGCCGATCCGGTCTTCGATGCGGTCGAGAAGGGCTTGGAGCCGGTCACCAAGGTTCTTGACGACGTCAACAAGCAGATGGAATCCGCCATCGACAACATGATGAAGGTCAATGGATCCACTGCCAACAAGCAGTCGACCCCGCAGGCCATCACGTCGACCTCGTCGAGCGGCAACCAACTGCGCACGTTGAGCGTCGAGGCGCCGACCGCGGGCACCGACGCGACCGACGTCGACAAGCCCGACACCGACGCAAAGCCCGCACCGGCCAAGAAGCTCCTCAAAGACCTTGGCGTCGACCAGGATTCGTTGAAGAACGCCCGGGCGAAAGCAAAGGCCCGCCATGCCGCCGACGCCAATGACCCCGTCAAGAAGTCGGTCAAGGAGACGGTCGCCAAGGTGCGTGGCGCGGTCGACGACGCCACCAAAGACGTCAAACAGCCAAAGAAGGTGAAGAAGGCCAAGGCCGCGCAGAAAGAGAAGTCAGCCAAAGCGGCCGCATAATCGCTGACAGCCCCGAGACACGTCGGTAGCGTGGCGGACATGCCACGCACTGTGCTCGTCACCGGCGCGACCGGCACGCTCGGTCATCACGTGGTGCCGGAGGCCACCGATGCCGGTCATCACGTCCGGGCGCTGAGCCGTCGGGACCGGGTGGGCTACACGGGCGTGCATTGGCACCGTGCCGACCTGCTGTCGTCCGACGGTTTGGATGCCGCACTCGACGGCGTGGACGTCGTCGTCCATTGCGCTACGCAACCCACCGGCGACAAGGACGTCAAAGCGACGCGGAATCTGATCGAGGCGGCCCGACGCATGGGCGTCGGGCACCTCATATACATCTCGATCGTCGGGATCGAGGACATTCCGCTGCCTTATTACAAGACCAAGTTGCGCGTCGAACAGGTGCTCGGGTCGTCCGGTGTCGGGCACACGATTCTGCGCGCGACGCAGTTTCACGAGCTAATCGAAAAGACGTTCTCGTTGCAGCGCTTCTCCCCCTTTCTCTGGGCGCTGCGCGACATCCGCTTCCAGCCGATCGACACCCGCGACGTGGCTGCGCGACTGGTCGCGTTGATCGATACAGAGCCGTCCGGTCGAGTGTCCGACATCGGCGGGCCCACCATTCACAGTCACCCGGAATTGGGACAGATGTACCTGTCCGCACATAAAAGCCATCGGCGAGTGGCGAGGTTCACCATTCCCGGTCGCATCGTCGCGGGTTACAGATCAGGAGCAAATCTGGCGCCGCAAAATGCGATCGAAGGGGTATCGTTCCAGGACTTTCTCGCCACAACCAGATAGATCCCCGCCGCCGAACCGCGGTGCGCCACCGCAACCGCGACGACACAGTTTGGCCTCCGGCCTTGCATGTGACAGTGATCGTCGTAGGCTCGACAGCGATGAGCACTTCAGCGCCGCAGGGCAGGTCGATGCGGGCTGCCGACACCGACCGGATCCAGGTGGCGCAGCTCCTCACCGATGCTGCCGCGGCGGGCCGGCTGCCGATGACCGAATACGAGGACCGGCTGGCAAAGGCTTACGCGGCGCAAACCTATGACGATCTGGCTCGGCTGAGCCGTGATCTCCCCGGCGCGGTGAACTGTTCGGCCGCCACCTGTCGCCCGGCACCTTCCACACTGCTGTTGGCGATCATGAGCGGGTTCGAGCGTCGTGGCCGATGGAACGTTCCGAAGAAGTTGACGACGTTCGCTCTCTTCGGTGGTGGAGTGGTGGACCTGCGGTATGCCGATTTCACCGCACCCGACGTCGAAGTCCGCACCTACTCGATCTTCGGAGGGCAGACCATCTTGGTGCCGCCCGAGGTCAATGTGGACGTGGACGGTGTGGGCGTGATGGGGAACTTCGATCGGAACGTCAACGGCGACGGCTCGGCCGGCGCGCCGCGTGTGCACATCCGCGGCTTCTCCCTGTGGGGCAGCGTCAGCATCAAACGCAAGAAACGTCGCAACCAGAACACCTGAAGTCAATCGGGCGGGCCGGTTGGTTTCAGCCCAGCCGGCGGCTACCGCCGGTGGCCCGACCGCGAAACTAAGCGACGTTGTTCAACGCAATTCGGCCCACGACCGCGAGAACTGACCGCCAGCATGCACGAGCCACGGGCTCGTGAAAAAGCAACGGCCCCCTCCAATTTGAAGGGGGCCGTTGGCCTGGATCTAGGTGACGCTAGTCCTTCTTGTCCTTGCTGCCACTGTCGCTACTGCCGGAGTCACTGGAACCCGACGCGGCGGACGAGCCGGTATCGCTCTTCGACTTGCCGGCCTTGTCCGCGCCGGCCTTCGTCTTCGGCTTGAACGCGTTCTTCAGATCCGTGGTGGCCTTCTCGACGAACTTCTCACCCGCAGTCTTCTTGCGTTCGGTGGTACGCGACTTGGGGGTGAACTTGTTGGCAGACCCGGTCGTGGCCGCGGTGTCAGAAGACTTGCTCTCGCCGGCCTTCTCCTCCGTCTGGCCCGACTTCTCCTCGGTCTGGCCGGACTTCGGGTCCGTCTCGCCGGAATTGCCCTCAGGCGCAGTCTCTTTGAGCTCCTCGTCCGCTGCGATCTCCTTGACCGGAGCCTTGGGGGCCAAATCCAGCTTCAGGTTCGACAGCTTGGGGAACTCAAGCTTCGGCGCCTCGGGCTGTGAAACCTCGGCAACCGGCGTGACCGCCACGGCGCTGCCGTCGGTCTTGTCGACCGTGGTGCCGTCTTCTGCGGCCTCTTCCTCGACCTTGAGGTCGATATTGAACAGCTTGTCCAGCGACGGCAACGCCTTACGAGCCGAAACGAGCGATGCGATGCCGCTCTTGGCATTCAGGGTGTCACTCACTTCGTCCTGGGCGGCAAGGGTCTGGACGAGAGTGTTCGACTCGGTGTCTTCGTCGGTGTCAAAGCTCGGTGCCGGCGCGCCGAGAATGCGGTCTACGACGTAGTTGATGACGCCGTCGATGCCCTGGTTGTACTCATTGCCGTCCTTTACGACGGCACCACCGAAGAAGAAGATGCTGGTCGCAGCAGCCAGGTCCGGACCGGCCAAGGGGACACCGCTCGCGGCCAGGGTGAGCAGCTGCCCGGTTAGTGGCAACCAATTGTGCGAGAGGAATTCCGCGGTCTCCAGCGCCTGCCCCACGGGCCCGTTGATCCCGCCGGTGAGCTCAGAGGCGACGACCCGGATGGTCTCTTCGATGCCGGCCTCGAAGAAGTAGGGGTTGACGTTGTTGTAGACGAAGTCGGCGGCATTCGAGATCAGCGGAATGCCGGAATACGCGATCTCATCCAGTATTTGGTCGCTCAGGTAGTAGGCAAGGCCAACCAGCCCGTCGCGGTAGATATCGCCCGCGATGGGGTCTGCCGTGTCGAACACGGGGTTTTCGATTTCTTCGTAAATGGGGTCGCCGGCCTCGTCTGTACCGGTCTTGACATAGATAGGAATGTCGCCAACCACCGGGTTACCGGCAGCATCCACTTTTGTTATGGAAAGAGGCTTTCCGTCTGCGTCCACCGCTTGGGCGTACACGGCGTTGCCGGCCGCGTCGACTCCTGTTTTGACGTACAGAGGTCCCGTCAGATACGAGCCGTAGTTATCGCCACCGTAGTACGGGTCGAACGTTCCGCCGACGATGCCGCCCCAGCTATCAACCCGGAAGAAGATGTCGGAAATGGTCTGGATGTTGATGTCGCTCAGCCCAAGCAAATTCAGCTGATTGACGGTCACCGACTTCTTCGGGGTCGCCTCGGCGGCATCGCTGGCGGCGATCGCGATGTTCGGCGGAGTCATCAACCCCGGTGTCGCCGCGATGATGGCACCAGCACTCGCGAGTACAACACCGGTGGTGAGGAGCGGACGAACTGCCATATGGGTGTGGCCCCTTGTCTTGAACGTGGTGGATTCCTGAGAACCCGTGCCGGTACCTGCCTGAAACCTTAAAAGTCCTTGAGAAGGGTAAGACCCCCCACGGCGCCCCGCAACCTGTATCTATGCGGGCCAGAGCCGTCGCGACGACGCCGCAGCGCTGCTTTTGCGGGGCGTCTCCGACAAACCGCTCGGCGCCGACGCGGCCAATTCGGCCACGCGCACAAACAGCAAAATACGAATTCCGTTGCGATGGGACACACTGAGCCCAAAACCACGGGTGGGCGCCTGTGGAATCCGTGGTCTATGACCGCGCGATCGAGGCGCGGCACACTCTTACCAACGGCGCACTCGGTTCGGGGTGTTGGGTGAGCCCGCTCCGCGTCATATCCCTACATCAGGCGTGCCCGCTGAAAGCTGGCTCCGCCGAGGATCCAGCATCACGCTGCGCGGAAGTCACCGGGCCTGGCAACCCACGTCGAGCCACTGGGGCACCCGTCGGGGACAGTCGGGTACCCCAGTGGAAGTCATGGCCGAACGCTCACCCAACAGAACCTCACCGCAGCAGCTCGTCCCGAGCGAACATCGACGCCGCCTTGGGACCCTGAAGGAACACTGAGACGATCCTCAGCGGACTCACTTCTCCCCACCGTCCGCCTTGCCACCGTCAGCCCCGGTGTCCTTGCCCGCGCCGGTGGCACCTTTGACGGCCTTCTCGAGGTTCTTCAGGAACCTGCTGCCGTTCGTCTCACCCTTGGGCCTGCCATCGCCGAAAAGGACGGGTGGCGTGACCTTGTTGCCGCCCGTGGTGTCGACGCCGACCTTCGAGCCTCCCGAACCGGTGCCCGAGGCATCCTCGTCGGCAGTCTGCTTGGCCGTGATGTGAGCCTTGGGTTTGAGGTCGAGCTTGAATTCGGGAGCCTTGAACTCGGGCGCCTTGGGCGTCAGGAACTTCGGCGGTTCGGGTGTCTTGATCTCGACGCCGGCCGGGTTGGCTCCGGAGCCACCTTCGACCGGGTTCTCGGTACCTGTCCCGCCTTCGACGGTTCCATCGACCACACCCTTGTCCACGTCCTGCTTGGTGACGTCGAGATCGTTGACGGGTTTGGACTCGTCCACCGCAGGCGTCTTGAACGACAACTTCAGGCCCTGCAGCGGCGAGGCGATCTTCGGCGTCGTCAAGCTCAGCAGGGAGCCCGGTCCGGGCAGGCTGGTCGACGTGATCCCGGATTCCTTCTTTGCCAGTAGCGTCGTGTCGACGTCCGATTCCTCCGATTCCTGGATCTGCACCTCCGAGGTGAACGGATTGATCAGGTTTGGTGTCGGCGTGGGATCGCCTTGGGCGATGGCATCCACCACATACGTGAACGCTGCGTAGACGCCGGTGTTGTCCCCATATCCGAAGAAGAACGAGTTGGTCAGGCCGTAGGCGTAGCCGTCCTGCGGAAGGTTGTCGAGCAGCAGATTGCCGACGAGCTTCGTTGCGCCGCCCGAGAAGAAATCGTCGACGCGCCTGGTCAGATCCAGCCGGCCGGTCGGGTCGACGGCGTCGATCGCCACGGCGATGGTGCGCACCGCCTGATGGGCCAGCTCGGTGAAACCGCCCTCGAAGAAGATGTTGTCGAGGTTGCCCAACGGCAGGATGTTGTCGCTGAGGTAATACGCCAGCCCGGTGAAGCCTTTCTGGCAGACCGCGCCTTCGAGGGTGCAGTCACCCTGCACCGGGTCGCCATCCTCATTCGTGCCCGGGAACCAGATGCCCCCGTAGCCCTGGGTGAACGACTGCCAGGCGCCCTGCAGCGACAGTGCGAGCAGATTGATCTGCTCCTGGGTCAGCTTTGTCGTGGTGACGGTAGGTGCCGCAATGGTGACCTCGTCGCGGGGCACGAACAGTGCGGGAGTGGCAGCGACGAGGGCGCCCGCGCTCAGCAATGCGGCACCGGTGGTGACAAGCGGACGTACAGCCATGTGATGGGCCCCTTATATCGAGAGGACGAAAACGGCCGATTCCGAGAATCCGCGCGAGAGCCGCGGCTACTTAGAAACTGCTGAGAATGCTATGGCCCGGTCGGTGTTGCCGCAACCTGTAAATGGCGGCAATCATTGGTCAATAAAGCCACCAGTACCGACCAAATGTAGCGATACATACCTTCCATTTCGCCATTAACCGATGGCAACATCATCGCTGGTCATAGGCCATACAGATAGTATGAAGCATTTGCCCAGCGCAAGACGGTCATGGTCGACTCGGCACTCATATGCGTCGATTTATTGCCGATGCAATGAATTGAATTGGCAGTTCGGGAAACGGTCTATTAATGGCGCGTTACGGCCGCATCAATGCCGGATGACTTGAACATCCATCGACCATCGTCGCCAATTTATTGCCAACGCAATGAATCAAACTGTCGAGCGGCAAACGAATAACCTGCCGTTCACACACCTCAGCTGTCGGCCGAAGCCCCATCCGCCGATGTGGACTCCGATGCCGAGGTGCTCGTGCTCTGGCCGCGCAACTTTTTGGCCCAGGCGCGCACTCCGTCGACCCGGGCTCTGCCCGGCGCCACGCCGACCCGGTGCGCACCCGTTCGGTCGTGGCCGGCTTTCGGGGAGAAGTCCAGACTCTTGCGCAGCGACGGATGCGTCGACGTCGTCGTCCGCACCGTCGGGGCGTCGGACGGGGCGGCCACCGAACCCCGGCGCAGAATGTTCGCGCCTTCCTCGACGCCGGCGGTGAAGTCGGTGAGGAACCGCTGCGTTTCCTGGCGCGTCGGGATGATCCGGGCCGGGGCGTACTTGTGCGGGTTGGCCAGCGGGTCATTGTCGGGGTAGCCGTAGTCCACCACGGCACGCAGGGCCGGCGTGGCCGCGTCGGCCAGCAGATTGCCCGGCTCTCCCAGTACCCGCAGCGGTGACACCAGCGGCAGGTTGTCGGACTCGTAGCCGACGTAGGTGGTGTCGTCGACCTTGCTGATCCGCACGGTGCCGCTGGCAGTCTGGCGCACGATGGTCCCGCCGACGGCGAGTTCGTCCTGGCAGGCGGTATCGCAATCGCGCACGTTGCCCTGCGCGTCGATCGGGAAATCGAGAGTGTCCTGGTTGAGTCTGCGGTCCAGGTAGGCCATCAACGAGTTCGCCATCGCCGGTGCGTTCCACAGATAGGCCGGGATGTTGGAGTTGATGTCGTACTCGTAGACCACGTTGACCACCGGCACGCCCGGGTCCGTCGGGGTGGGGATGGGATTCACCCCGATCGCTGCGAAAAACGGCAACCGCGTGCCGAATCCGCCGTTGGGACTCGCGACGTTGTTGTCGAGCACATACAACTGGGGTTGGCTGACCACGGGATCGTGCGTCAGCTTGCCGTAACTCAACAGCAGGCTCACATTCGCCGCACCCCAGCCCGAGGACAGCACCACATTGTCCTCTGCACTGTGGTTCTCGATGGCGCGGTACACCCCGAACGGGCCCGTGAAAAAGTTCGCGACGACCGGCTCATCGTGACCCTGCCGGTAAAGCCCGCCATAGAAATCCGCGACACCGTCGCCGCTGGGATTCGTCGAACTCGCGCCGATGATGAGCGCGGCCAGCTGCACCGGGGTGACCGGTGGCGTCGCCCCGAGCGCAGCCGTCATCACCAGCGTCGTACCGCCCAACAGGGACGCCGGCAATGCGCGTCCGCCCCAGCGATGTGCCATGACGCCGCCTCTCCGCCCGATCCGAATGAGCAGAAGCTACCGGACGGCAAACAGCGATGTCAGCAAATGCCGGTTCAGCGGGGCAAGGCGATGCGCAGGCCGGCCAGCATCACCTGCACGTCCTTCATGTAGGTCTCGTTGTTGGGAGCGGTGCTCTGCGCCATCGCCACCAGGTTCCACACTCGCGATCCCAGGGGCACCATCACCGACACCGCGGTCACATAGACCGTCTTGCCACCTTCGTGTTGAGGCGGAACCGTGTAGTTGGCCATCAACGCCGGAAACCCACAGACCTCGGCCGACACCGGGCTGATGTTCTGCCCGCCGCCGGCTTCGAAGCCCTTGATGCTGTCGTTCAACAGGTCTCTGGGTGGGCGGTCGCCGTCCGTGGCATCGGCAGTGGCAACTGACAGCGCCGGATTCGTCACGCCGTCACTGAGCGAGACGTTGCGCAGCACCAATCTGACCGGCCCCGTGGCCAACTCGGGAACCGGCTCCCAGCCCGGCGGCTGCGCGATCCGCACCCGGGGATCGTCCGGCCCGATCCCGGACAGCTCGATCCAGGCATCAGAATGCACCTGCTCGCACGATTGCGGCTTGTACGCCGGCGCACCGGAGGATTCCGCGGCGTGCCCGGGCTCGAATCCGGCGGTCGGGGTGCCGTCGGTCAGCTGCGTACACCCACTGAGCAGCAGCCCCGCTGCCACCGCAACCACACCACGCGTCATGTCCCCCATCGCAGACAGACACTACGCGAACGCACTCTGCGTCGAACGCGGCGCGATTCAGCGTCGGCGCGAATGCAGATAGTCACCCACGACCGCGGCGCCCAGGCCGTCGAGATCGGGCACCACCACGCGGCCCTGCACCCGGCGGGCCACCTGGTCGATGAACCGGGCCAGGCCCGGATCGGACCCCAGCCGGAAGATCGTCACCTGCGCGCCCAGGCGGGCCACCTCGTCAAAACCCCGCACGGTGTGGGCGATGGTGCGCGGGTGGGGCGGGTAGTCGAAGAAGACCTCCGGCGACGGCGCCGCCGAATTGGGCCCAGCCCCATGCCCGTACGCCTCCAGGTGCGCGGTGGGCTCGCCGTCGGTCACCACCAGCACGACGGGCTGGGCGTTGGGGTGACGACGCAGATGCCGGGTCGCCAGGGCCAGGGCATGGTGCAGGTTGGTGCCCTGCTCGTAGACGCCCTCCAGCCCGGTCAACTCGGCGGCGGTGACAGTACGGGCATAGCGGCCAAAGGCGATGATCTGCAACTCATCTGAACGGAACCGGGTGCTCACCAGATGGTTGAGGGCCAGCGCCGTGCGCTTCATCGGCAGCCAACGATTCTCCATCACCATCGAGAAGCTGGTGTCGACCAGTAGCGCCACGCAGGCCTGGGTGCGGGTTTCGGTCTCGGAGATCTCGACGTCTTCGACCGCGAACCGGATCGGCCGCTCGGCGATGCCGGTGCCGGCCTGACGCAGCACCGCGTTGGTCACCGTGCGGGTGACGTTCCACGGCTCGGTATCGCCGAACTGCCACGGCCGCGTCGCCCCGGTCAGCTCGCCGGCTGCCCCGGCCCGACGGGTGTCGCGCTCGCCGTGGCGACCGGAAAGTCGTTGCGCCACATCCCGCAACGCGGTCTGCCCGAGCTGACGCATGGCCTTGGGCGACAACCGCCACTGCCCATCGGAGCCACGATCGATGAAACCCTGGTTCACCAAGGCCTTCTCCAGCTCGGACAGGGTGCGGGCATCGATTGCGGCATCGTCGCCGAGTTGGCGGGCCAGCGCTTCGAGATCGACGTCGTCCATCGTCGCGCCGGCGTAGCTCTGCGACAGCGCGTCGGCCAGCTGCTCCAACTCGGCGATGTCGGCCATCGCCTGCGCGCCCTCACCCATGCCCAGCGGATCGCCCCCGGAGAACCGCTCCGAACCGGTCCAGTCCTCACCGGGACGCGCGGCCTGCAGGTGCGCATCGAGCCGGTCGAGCGCATTCATCAGCGACGGCGAACCAAAGGCCTGTTGTGCCAAGGCATCCAGCTCGGCGCGTTGGTCGGCGGACAAACTGTTGCGGAAGCGCTGCGCGGCGGCGGCTCGCTTGGCCAGCGCATCCAGCAGCTCGTCGATGTTCTGCGGACCCTCCGGGAAGAACTCGCCGTGCTTGTCCATGAAGTCTTGGAAATCCTGCGGCGTATCTTTCCCCTGGGCGTGCTTGTCCAGCAGGTCATTGAGGTCGTCGAGCATGTCGTTGACCCGCTGCCGGTCCTCGTCGGTGGCGTTCTCCAACGCCTCCTTCATGCCGGCGAACCGCTGGTCCAACATTTCACGGCCCAGCAGATCCTTGATCTGGTCGTACTTCTGGCGCGCCTCGGGGCTGCGCCAGTCATAGTCGGCGAGTTCCTGCACGGCCTTGGCCGGTGACGGCGACAGCGCCTCCAGTTGCAATTCGCCGAAGCGTGCATTGTCGTCGAGTGCGCGGGCCAGCTCCTTGCGCTCGGCCAGCACGGCCTCGTCGAGCAGCTTCTTGATCTCCTGCAGCGTGCCGTCGAGGTTGTGCCGCTGCAACAGTTCCCGGCGTTTGCGGTTGGCCTCGGCAGCCAGCCGGTCGGTGCCGCGCATGCCTTCGGTCCCGCGTCGCATCAGTTCCGAGAGGGCGCGACGCGGCGAGCTGCCCTCCATGACGCTCTGACCGATCTGCTCGAGCGCGTCGCGCAGATCGATCGGCGGTGCCAACGGGTCGGGGCCACCGGTGTATCGCGAATACCGCGACGTGTGTGCGTGGTGGCCCCGGCCGCCGCTATTAGCCATAGACCGTCTCGCCCTCCCCCGACACCTTGTCCACGCGCTTGGCCAGATACAGCGCCTCCAAGGCCAATTCGACCGCAGCGGCCCGCTCACCGACCGACACCGCACCCAACCGGGAGGCGATGGCGTCGATGACCGGCAGATCCGGCAGCGCGGCCAGCACGTCCTTGGCCGACACCCGCTCACCGGTGGTCACCGGGGAACCTTCCTCGATCGCGGCCACCAGCGGGCCGACGTCGATACCGCCCAGCAGCCGTTGTGCGGTGTCGGCGGTGGCGCGTCGCAGCAGGTGCTCCAGCACGGCGAGCTCCCGGCCCTCCTCGCCTGTCTCGAACTCCAACTTGCCGCGCAGCACGTCGATCACGTTGGCCAGGTCCACCACCCGAGCCACCGGATCGTCTTCGCCGAGGATGGCCGAGCGGTGCCGCGCTGAGGCCGCCACCGTCTCGGCCGCAGCGATCGCGAACCGCGCCGACACCCCCGACCGCTGATCGATCGAACTCGATTCCCGCAGATTGCGGGCGAACCGGGCCAACACGCCGAGCAGGTAATCCGGGACCTCGGCGGCCAATTGGGCCTCCTGGCGGATCACACCCACCTCGTCGTCGATCTCCAGCGGATAGTGCGTGCGAATCTCGGCACCGAACCGGTCTTTGAGCGGGGTGATGATCCGGCCGCGGTTCGTGTAGTCCTCGGGGTTGGCACTGGCCACGACGACGACGTCGAGCGGCAACCGCAGCGTGTAGCCGCGGACCTGAATGTCGCGCTCCTCCATCACGTTGAGCATCGACACCTGGATCCGCTCGGCCAGGTCGGGCAGCTCGTTGACGGCCACGATGCCGCGGTGCGCCCGCGGGATCAGCCCGTAGGCGATCGTCTCCGGGTCACCGAGGCTGCGGCCCTCGGCCACCTTGATCGGGTCGATGTCGCCGACGAGATCGGCCACGCTGGTGTCGGGGGTGGCCAGCTTCTCGGTGTAGCGCTCGCTGCGGTGGCGCCACTCGATCGGCAGGTCCTCACCGGAGTCGGCGGCCCGGCGGATCGACTCGGGCGTGATCGGGCTGAACGGGTGCTCGCCCAGCTCGGAGCCGGCGATCACCGGCGTCCACTCATCGAGCAGTCCGGTCAATGCCCGCAGCAGCCGGGTCTTGCCCTGGCCGCGCTCACCGAGCAGCACCACATCGTGCCCGGCGATCAAGGCGCGCTCCAGTTGCGGGATCACCGTGTCCTCGAAACCGAGAATCCCGGGCCAGATGTCGCGGCGGTCGGCCAGGGCGGCCAGCAGGTTCTCGCGGATCTCAGCTTTGACGCCCCGTTCACGATGGCCGGAGGCACGAAGCTCACCGACGGTACGGGGCAGATCACCGGGGACGGCTGGCCGGCGACCATCGTTTCTGGGTTGGCTCACCACTCCAAGCTACGACTGAACCCGCCCGCGCACATCGCCACCCGTCAGAACAGATGCCCGCCGCGCGCGGGCCACACCCCCGCCATAGTCGTGATCCAGACGTTCCGACAGGTAGTCTGCGCTCCATGCCGTTGGCTAGCGGTCAGGAATTCGCAGGGTTCACCATCGTGCGGTTGGTGGGCACTGGAGGCATGGGCGAGGTCTATCTGGCGTCCCACCCGCGGTTACCCCGCGAGGACGCTCTCAAAGTGCTGCCCATCACCGTCAGCTCTGACGACGAATTCCGCCAGCGGTTCATCCGTGAGGCGGACATGGCGGCCACGCTGTGGCATCCGCATATCGTCGGCGTGCACGACCGCGGCGAGTTCGAGGGCCGGTTGTGGATCTCGATGGACTATGTCGACGGGCATGACGCCGCCCGGCTGCTGCACGACCAGTACCCGTCGGGCATGCCGGCCGAGCTCGTCATCGAGGTCGTCACCGCCGTCGGCGACGCGCTGGACTACGCGCATCAGCGCAAGCTGCTGCACCGCGACGTCAAACCCGCCAACATCCTGATCACCAGCAAACAGGGCACCAAGCGTCGCATCATGCTGACCGACTTCGGTATCGCCCGCCGGTCCGACGAGGTCAACGGGCTCACCTCGACCAACATCACCGTGGGCTCGATGTCCTACACCGCGCCCGAGCAGTTGATGGGCCAACCGCTCGACGGCCGAGCCGATCAATACTCGTTGGCCGCGACCGCCTACCGCTTGTTCACCGGCGCCCCGCCGTTCGCGCACAGCAACCCCGCCGTGGTGATCAGCCACCACCTCAATTCCCCGCCGCCGAAGCTCGGTGACACGAAACCCGAACTGGCCGTATTCGATTCGGTGATGGCCAAGGCGTTGTCGAAGGACGCCAAGGACCGCTTCGACACGTGCCACGACTTCGCCGTCGCACTGGCCGAGGCCGCCACTGGGACCACGCCGGAGGTGCGCACCCCCGCGCCCACCCACGAGCCGGCACCACCCACCACACCGCTGATCATCCCCAAGCCCGTGCATTCGCCCCCGCCGCCCGTCACGCCGCTGTCACCGTCGGGCCCGCGGCCGGTGCAGCAGCCGTCGGAACCGCCGGTGTTCACCTCGTCGTGGGCCGGCAATGAGGTCTCGTCGGGCAAACCCGTCGCGAGTGGCCCTGGCGGCATGCAGAATCTCGGCGGACCGCCGCCTGTGCCGCCGCAGACCAACTTCGGTCCACCTCCCCTGCCGCGGAATCCGGTACCCAAGAAGCCCGGCAATCGACGCAACATCATCGTGGCGGCCGGGGTGATCGGTGCCGTCGTACTCCTGGTCGGCGGCATCACCCTCGCGGTGACCTCCGGTGGCGACGACAACGGCGGTGGCGGCGAGACCACATCGGCGGTGGCCACCGACACCGGCACGGAAGAAACCTCGACGTCGCCGAAACCGCCGGGGCACGCCTTCACCATCGCCGACTACATCAAGCAGGGCGGCTTCGTGGAAACGCCGGTGCACCGCGGTGATCCGGGCGCCCCTGTGTTCACCATGCCGACGCCGCCGGGATGGGTCGACGCCGGACCCCGCACCCCGAACTGGGCGTACTCGGCGATCGTCAACGACCCGGTCAGCCCGACCGATCCGCCGTCGGTCATCTCGCTGATCTCCAAGCTCGCCGGTGCCGCCGACCCGAACAAGCTGCTCGAGTACGCGCCCAACGAACTGCAGAACCTCGCGGACTACAAGCCGAACGGCGAAGTCACCCGCGGCAACATCAGCGGCTTCCCGACGGTCCATCTGGGCGGCACGTATGCCAAGGGCAACCAGCGTCGCGCGATCACCCAGACGACCGTGGTGATCCCGGCGCCGGGCAACGTCTACGTGCTGCAGATCAACGCCGACGCCCTCGAACGCGACAAGAACGCGCTGACCGACGTCAACAAGGCGATCGAGGCCCAGGCGACCGTCACCCTGCCCTGAGCGGGGACCACTTGCGGCGACGAGAAGAGCCGGCCACCAATGGTGGCCGGCTCCAACTCGTTTGGATCGCCGATGGCCTAGAGCACGCCGGAGATCTCGGCGTCCAGCGGGATGTTGCAGCGGTTGCGCAGATCGACCGCGGGGGCACGGATGGCGTCGAGTTCGGCGCGCACCTGCGGATTGTCGTTGAGGTATGCCTTGGTCTTCTGAGCGGTCGCCGACTTGCCCTGCCCCTGCAGCCCGGTGAAGAACGCGTTCACGTCGGGGTGGGTGAACAAGTACGCGGTCATGTTCGTCGAGACGCCTGCCATCACCGCTGTCACGTCGGCAGTGGTGCAGTTCGGCGGCTCGGCAGCGGCGGTGGCCGAGGTTCCCAAGAGCACCGCCCCGGCGCCCAGCACGGCGACGGCACAGCTGCGTGAACGTGTGACAAGTTTCATGTGACTCCTCGATCATCCGGCCCGATTGCAAACGATGGTCTATGTTTGCCGCAACAATAACTTGCGCCACTCCATCGCGTGCGGGGTCGACCCAACGTCGGCCCGGATGAAAGGAACGACTCGCCATGTCGTCAATGCGTAACCTCTTGGTTCTCAGTGCCGCTGGGTTCGGCATCACGGTCGCGATGTTGGGCGCGCCGACCGCGGCGGCCGAGCCGTCCTTGCTGCCGCAGTGCGAGGTGACCGGTGGCAGCTCGATAGCCGGTGGGCAGACCACCGATTGCGCCTCCGAAGGCAACGTCCAGATCGACGCGACGCCACCGGTGTACCCGGGCGAGGAAGAGTTCTACGGCTTCCCGGCCTTCGGCTTCATCTGATCGACAGGGTGGGCCGACCGGCCACGCCAGGTACCCAGTACCCTCGGTACCGTGAATTCGCTCGATTGGCGTAGCCGGCCGACCACCGTGCACTTCGGTCCTGCATCCCTGCAGTCCAGAGCACTCGGCTGGACAAGCGCATTGACCCTGCGGCCCTTGCTCGGGCTGCTGACCGTGATCGGCATGGCCGTCAACCGCGTCGCCCCCGGGATGCTGCAGCGGGCTCACCTCGACGTCATCGACCGGCCGCTGCGGTACATCAAGCCGCTGCCGGGCACCACGGTGACGCCGGTGGCGCTGCCCAATTGCCCGGCCGAATGGGTGATCGCCCCCGAGGCCCGCGACTCCGATCTGGTGATCCTCTATATGCACGGCTCGGCACTGGTAACCCTCGGGCTGAACTCGCACCGACGTTTCGTCTCGAAACTGTCTGCCGCCACCGGGGCACGCGTGCTCAATGTCGGTTATCGACTGGCTCCTCAGGCTGACATCGACGATGCGGTGGCCGATGGTCTTGACGGCTACCGTCTGGCGCTGTCGCTCGGGTTCACGGCGGATCGGATTGTCCTGGCCGGGGATTCAGCCGGTGGGTTGATGGCCGCCAACACGGCCCTGGCCGCTCGCGACGCCGGGCTGCCGGTGCCCGCCGGGCAAGTCATGCTCTCACCACTGACGTCCTCCGACATGGACCTCAAATACCGTGCCCTGCAAGAACATCGAGACGTGATGTTCCCGTTCATGACGGTAAAGTTCATCTACGACGTGTTCGCCACCGTCAACGGCACCCGGCCCACACCCGTGACGCCACCCGAAGCAGATCTGCACGGGCTAGGGCCATTCCTGCTGCAAGTCGGCACCCACGAGATGCTGCTCAACGACGCCTTCGCTCTGGCGGACAAACTCCAGGCCACCGGTGTGCCCGTGTGGGTTCAAGTGTGGGACAGGGCAATGCACATGTTCCAGCTCAGCTTCGACGTCAACCCCGATGCCCGGCACGCGGTCGAGGAGATCACCTCGTTCATCGCCTATGCGACTGCCAAGGCCGAAGATGAGGTGAGCGCGTAGTTTGGGTGTGCTTGGGCTTTGCGCTTGCGCCGATTTCCACCCCAGGGTCGTCAACCGCGTGGTTCAGCAACCCCTAGGTCGAAAACGGCGAAGTGCCCGCCACGCCTTTGCGCCGATTTCTACCCCAGGGTCGCCAACCGCGTGGTTCGGCAGCCCCTAAGTAGAAAACGACGAAGCCCCGCCACACCTTCGCACCGATTTCCACCCCAGGGTCGTCAAATGCGTGGTCCAGCACCCCTAAGTCGAAAACGACGAAGTGCCCGCCACACCCTTGCGCCGATTTCTACCCCAGGGTCGCCAACCGCGTGCTTCAGCAACCCCTAGGTCGAAAACGACGAAGCCCCGCCACACCCTTGCGCCGATTTCCACCCCAGGGCCGTCAACCGCGTGGTCCAGCAACCCCTAGGTAGAAAACGGCGAAGCACCGCGCCGTGCGAAGGCCTCTCGAACCCGGTGAAGGATAAAGGCCCTGCTGTGTTCCAACACCACGCGGATGTCGATCCAGCCTTCGCGTTCGATTAACTCGTTGCGGCCGATGTCGTGCACAACGGTTCGACGGTCCGTGGCGTGGTGTTTACCTTCGTAGTCAAGCCCAATTTTGACGTCGTCGTATCCCATGTCGATGAATGCCTCGGTGAAGTCGTCGCTCACCTGAATCTGCGTGCGCGGTCGACGAAAACCCGCGTCGATGAGAAGTAGTCGTAGCCAGGTCTCCCTCGGGGATTGCCCACCGGCATCCATCAAGTCGAGTGCCGTTCGAGCGCTTCGTATTCCGCGCAACCCGCGATATCGGGCAGCTGATTCGAGCACCTGGTCGGCCTTGATGTCCGTCGCGATGGCCAACGCGTCGAGATGAGCGACCGCGTCATCACGAGGAAGGAACCGGGCGAGATCAAGCGCCGTCCGCACGGGTGTGGTGACGCTGAAATCGCCGATCTGGCAAACCTCGTCGGGCCCTATGCGTTCCTCTCGCACGATGATGCCGGGGCGCCGACGTCCATGCTCGGTGATCAGTTCGATCGGAACGTCGTCGTTGACCCACTTCGCACCGTGTAGCGCTGCTGCCGCTCGTCCGGCGATGATCCCGCGTCGACCGCTCCACAGCCATGCGGCCATGGTGTTGGCCTTCAGGTTTCGGGTGGCACCGTTCGGCAAGTAGACGCGTGGGTGCGCCGAGGTGTATCGCCATCGCAGCTGCGCACGAGTGAGACTGCCCTCCGCGAGCGCCTCGGGTCCGATGAAAGGGATGCTCATGAACTGACGATCAGCGTCATGACCGACGGATTGACGACATCCCCGCCCACGCTCAGCTGAACCTGGGGATGAAATGCGCGCTGGGGATTAAGGCCGCCAAAGCCGCGCACCGGTTTCTACCCCAGGGTCGTCAACCGCGAGCAACCGCGACCCCCAGGTAGAAAACGGCGAGAAAGCCCGCCAACGCCGCGCACCGGTTTCTACGGCAGGGTCACCAACCGCGAGCAACCGCGACCCCCAGGTAGAAAACGAGAAAGCCCGCCAAGCCCACGCACCGGTTTCTACCTCAGGGTCGTCAATCGCGAACGACCGCGACCCCCAGGTAGAAAACGGCGAGAAAGCCCGCCAACGCCACGCCCGCCACGACCCCGCGGCAGAAACCACCCAAACCTAGTGAGCGAAATGCCGTGCACCAGTGAGGTACAACGTGATGCCGGCAGCTTCGGCGGCAGCCGTCACCTCGTCGTCACGCACCGACCCGCCGGGGTGCACGATGGCTTTCACGCCGGCGTTGGTCAGCGTCTGCAACCCGTCGGGGAACGGGAAGAACGCATCAGAAGCCGCGACAGAACCGACCACGCGATCGCCTGCCCGCTGCACGGCCAGTCCCGCGGCGTCGACACGATTGACCTGTCCCATACCGACGCCGACGGTGGCGCCGTCCTTGGCGACCACGATCGCGTTGGACTTCACCGCCCGGCACGACCGCCAGGCGAACACGAGGTCGGAAAGCGTCTGCTCATCGGCCGGCTCACCGGTGGCCAGCGTCCAGTTGGCCGGATCATCGCCGGCCGCGTCGAGGGCGTCGCGTTGCTGCACCAGCACCCCGCCACTGATCTGGCGCAGCTCGATACCGCCGACCAGAGGCTCGGAGGCCACCAGGATGCGAATGTTTTTCTTGCGGGCCAACACTTCCACGGCACCGGCCTCATATGCCGGGGCGATGATGACCTCGGTGAAGATGTCGGCCACGGTCTCGGCCATCTCGACACTGACTTCGGTGTTGGAGGCGATCACGCCACCGAACGCGCTGAGCGGGTCACACTCGTGGGCCTTGCGGTGTGCATCGGCGACGGACTCCGAGGAGATCGCGATGCCACATGGGTTGGCGTGCTTGATGATTGCCACGCAGATCTCTTCGTGGTCGAACGCTGCCCGCCACGCCGCATCGGCATCGGTGTAGTTGTTGTAGGACATCTCCTTGCCGTGCAGCTGCTCGGCCTGGGCCAGTCCGGGCCACGCGGAATCGTCGCGATACACCGCAGCCTGCTGGTGCGGGTTCTCGCCGTAACGCAGCACGGCGCTGCGATGCCAGGTGCCGCCGTACCACTGCGGCAGCTTCTGGGCCGGCTCTTCGGGCGCCAGCGTCGACCCCATCCACGACGCCACCGCCACGTCGTACTCAGCGGTGTGCCGGAAGGCCAACGAGGCCAGGATCTTCCGCTCGGCCAAGGTGAATCCGCCGGCCCGCACCGCGGCAAGCACACCGTCGTAGCCCAGCGGATCGACCACCACGGCCACACTCGGATGGTTCTTGGCGGCGGCGCGCACCATCGACGGTCCGCCGATGTCGATCTGCTCGACACACTCGTCCACCGACGCTCCGGACTCGACGGTCTCGGAGAACGGGTAGAGGTTCACCACCACCAACTCGAACGCCTCGACCTCCAGTTCGGCCAGCGCCGCAACATGTTCGGGCTTGCGGGTGTCGGCCAACAGCCCGGCATGGACGCGCGGGTGCAGGGTCTTGACCCGGCCGTCGAGCACCTCCGGGAAGCCCGTCACATCCTCGACCGGGGTGACCGGAACACCGGTGGCGGCAATGGTTTTCGCGGTCGACCCGGTGGAGACGATGGCTACGCCCGCCTCGTGCAGGCCGCGGGCCAGATCGGCCAGACCGGTCTTGTCATAGACACTGATCAGCGCTCGCCGGATCGGTTTCTTCTCGCTCACCGTTGTCTCCTCAACATCCGAAGGTCGCCTTTCGACCAGTCCAGGTCACGCCGCGGGTTGCCAGCGCGGCCAGCACATCCACCAGCAGTCGCCGTTCGACCACCTTGATGCGCTCGTGCAATGCCTCTTCGGTGTCATCATCGAGCACCTCAATGGCGTGCTGGGCCAGAATCGGCCCGGTATCCATCCCGGAGTCCACAAGATGCACCGTGCAGCCCGTCACCCGCACGCCGTACGCCAACGCCTCGGGCACCGCATGCGCCCCCGGAAACGCGGGCAGCAACGCGGGATGGGTGTTGACCACCCGCCCCGGGAAACGGGAAAGGAATTGGCCGCCCAGAATTTTCATGAACCCGGCCGACACCACCAGGTCGGGCTGATGCTCGGCGGTGACCTCGGTGAGCGCGGCATCCCAGGTGCCGCGGTCCGGGTAGTCGCCCAGCCGCACGGTGTAGGACGGCACCCCGGCCGCCGCGGCGATGTCCAGTGCGGCGCAGGTGCGGTCGGTGCCGACGGCAACGACGCGGGCCGGATAGTCGTCGACGGCGGCAGCCAGTAGCGAGGCGAGCAACGACCCTGTCCCCGAAGCCAGCACTACCAGCCGTGCCGGTGCGCTCGGAGGCACTCGTAGCGGTTGCTGCACGCGAGCAGCCTAGTCGCCCGTGCGACGCGGCTGATCGCCGGTCGCTCGGTCGTCGGAGATGTCGTCGACGAAGAAGTGGTCCTCGGGATCGTCATCGACGTCGTCGTAGGTCCGAGGCCTGGGCTCGTAGACGATTTCCTCGACGTCCAGTGGCTCCTCGGCTTCGGCCGGGGGTTCGTCGGCCGTCCACGACACCAGCGGCTCGTCAGGCGCCGGTTCGGGCTCGGCGTCGACGTACTCGTCGGCTTCGGGCTCGGGTTCATCGACCAACTCGGGCTCGGGCTCGGGCTCCGGTCGCGGCGCGGCCACGGGCCTCGGCTTGCGGGTCAGCCCACCGGACATGGCCACCGTCAGCCCGCCGATCCCGACGAACCACAGGAACACCGCCGGCGCGAACGTCGACTGATCCACCCCGACGTCACCGAAGTTGCCCAGTCGTCCCCCACCGGCATAGGCGGCAAGCGCCATCGTCACCGCGGCCAACCCCGAGGCCACCACCAACTTGCCCGTCGCAGCGCCGATCGGAAGCGGCCGTCGCGCACACTGCTGGCCCACCGCAACCGCCGACGCCGCACCGACGATCAGCAACGCGACCCAGATCGGCCCCAACGGCGGCGAGGGCACCGCGGCCAACACCGGTACCGCGGGGATGTCACCGCCGAACACGGTGAACGAACTGAACGTGGCCAACCCCACGTGGGCACTGGAGCCCACCGCGATCGCCGAGGTGCCCACGATCACGTTGGGGATGTAGAGGATCGACAGCAGCGTCAGGCTGAGCTGACCGAACAGGCTGTCGGTGATGGCGAACAGGTCGTGCATCGTGGCCCAGTGCACGATCAACGACACCGCTGTCACCGCGCCGGACAGTCCGAACAGCGCGAGCACCCCGGCCACGGCGGCGCGGATCGCGTCCGGCAGCCATGCCGGCAGGCGTAACGCGGACAGGGTGCGCCGGCCCACCTTCGAGCCGACGCCGACGAGTGCGCCGATCGCATGCACGATGAGCACGCTGCCGAAGGCGCGAAGGGCACTCGGGGTCTGCAGTTCGCTGATCACCGAGGCCGCGTCGTGGATGACGGCCAACAGCAGGGCCGCGATCAGAATCGGCCCACCCAACGCCGAGGCCACCACCCAGCGGGTGACGAGCCAGGACGAGTTCGGCAAGGTGGCCGCGGCGGTGATACGGGCAGTGCCCCAGATCATCGCGAGCACCGGCAGCAATGGCATCACGCCGAGCTCACTGCCACCGATGGACACCGGCACCTGGTGCACGCCCAGCCACATGCTGGCGATGGCGCCGAAGGCGCCCGTCATATCGCTGTTGGCGATCAGCAGTTGCAGCAGCACGACCGCGGCGATGACCACGAGCGCTACGACGGACGGCCCGAATGCGACCCGGAGCAACTCACGTGCCTGGCGGGTGCCGACTGGCCGGTTACTCACTTGCTGGGCTGCTCCTCGCAATGATCGCGCGTGCGCACTGAAGCGCACGCGCCGATCAGCTTACGACGGCGCAGGGCCAGATTGCTGTGAAGAGGACTGCTGTGCCTGCGGCTGCGCCGGCACCGACGTGGTGGGCGCCGACGCGGGCGACTGAGGCTGCCCGTAGGTCGGGTAACCCGTCGGCGGGGTTGGCGGGCCGCTGGGCTGCTGCCCCTGCTGGCCCTGCGGCGCCTGCACCGGGAAACCACCGGTGTTCGGGGCGCCGGAGTAACCGCCGTACTGCGACGGGTAACCGGGACGCTGCGGCTGGGCCTGCTGGTAGGGCTGGCCGCCCTGCGGCTGGTGCTGCTGGCCGTAGTACTGCGACGGGCCGCCGTACTGGCCGTACTGCGGCTGCTGATCGAAGGTCGGCTTGGGGGCGGGCGGCGTGATGACGCCGGCGTCGAACAGCAGCGCGGTGATGGCGGCGCCCGCCTGGATCAGCGTGAGGACGAGCAGAACCCAAATCGTCCAGTCGGCGTCCGCGCCCGCGGCCACCGAGAGAGAGATCGCGAGCAGCAGGCCCAACGTGGCCAGCACGGCCGCCGGCGCAACACGGTTCTTCTGTTTCGGCAGCACGCTGACGCCGGCCACGAGGCCGGCCAACAGCGGAACCACGATGATCAGCGAACCGATCACGGCCTGGATCTCGAAGGCGAAGCTGACGAAGTAGGCGATCAGGCCGACGGCGGCCACCACCCCCAGCAGAATCTGGGGCAGGTTGTTCTCGCCAGGCGCGGCCGGTGCGGCCGGGGCCGCCGGGATCTGCGCTGGGGAGGCCTTGGCGAACTGCTGAGTCGCATCGAATTGGGACCCCGACTGCGGGGGGTATCCGGGGTTACTGGGCGGGTAGGTCATGACCTCTCCTGTGCTATCGAGCTTCGCGACGTGTCACGCAGGCATGAATACCGACCACGTGAGCGATTCGAGCTTCCACGCTAGCGCACCCACCTGGGTGCGCGGCGCGCGTGCTCGGTGTCGGAGCGGTCTCAAGCTGATACCAGGACGGGTGCATCCACGGAATCGGTTTCGGCCGCCTCGATCTCGCGGACGAGCGGCAGCACCTTGGCGCCGAAGTACTCGATTTCCTCTTGAAAATGCAGGAATCCGCCCAAGATGAGGTCGACGCCGCGTTTGCGATATGCGGCAATGCGTTCGGCGATCTGCTCGGGTGTGCCGATCAACTGGGTGCGGAAGCCGTCGTTGTATTGCACCAGGTCCTCGAAACTGGAATCGGCCCACATGCCCTTCTTGTCCCCGGTGGAGTTGCCGGCCTGTTGCACGGCGTTGTGGAAACCCTCGACGGCAGGCTTGTTGGCCTTGGCGATGATTTCTTTGAGCGTCTCCTTGGCCTCTTTTTCTGAGTCCCGCGCGATGATGAAGCCGTTCAGGCCGAACTTCACTTCACGGTCGGCATTGCGAGCATGATCACGCACCTCGACGACCTGCTCGGTGAGGCCGTCGAAGTCTTTGCCGTTGGAGAAATACCAATCGGCGTAGTACCCGCCGTTGCGGCGCGCTGCCGTCGAATTGCCACCTTGGAACAACTCCGGGTTGGGCCGCTCAGGGGTGTTGAGCGGCTTGGGCTTGAGGGTGAAGTCGTGGACGCGGTAGAAATCGCCGCGGAAATCGACGTCGTCCTCGGTCCAGATCTTGCGCAACACCTGCAGGAACTCCGCGCTGCGGCGGTAGCGCTCGTCATGCTCCAGCCAGGGCTCGCCCAGGTGGGTGAACTCGTCCTTGAACCAGCCCGACACGACGTTGACCGCAAACCGGCCATTGCTCAAGTGATCGGCGGTGGCGCCCAGCTTGGCCAGCACCGCCGGCTGCCACAAGCCGGGGTGAACGGCGGCGATCACCTTGAGCCGCTCGGTGGCCAGCAGCAGCGCCAGGCTGAAGCTGGTGGATTCGTGCTGGTATTCCGCGCCATAGCTGGCCTCATAGCGCACCTGGCTCAGCGCGTACTCGAACCCGTTGTTCTCCGCGGTCTGGGCCAGCTTCTTGTTGTATTCGTAATTCCAGTCAGTGCGCTGCTCGATGTCGCTGGTCACCAGGCCGCCGCTGACATTGGGCACCCAATAGGCGAACTTGACGTGGTCGGCGATGCGTTCAGTCGTCATGCCGGTGATCCCAGCAAACGCATCGGCGCACGTCGCGGGTATCGCTCGCGGTGAAGTTTTCTCCCGTCGGCTCGCCTTACGAGACGGACCGTCTTGCTACTGGGACTGAAACACGTTCTAATTCTGGGCATGGACTATGGGCTCGTTCTCTTCACCAGTGACCGCGGCATCGCCCCGGCCAAGGCCGCCAAACTCGCCGACGATCACGGCTTCACCACGTTCTACGTACCCGAGCACACACATATCCCGATCAAGCGCGAGGCCGCTCACCCCACCACCGGTGACGAGTCACTGCCCGACGACCGCTACATGCGCACGCTTGATCCGTGGGTCTCGCTGGGCACGGCGTGCGCGGTGACCTCGCGGGTGCGGTTGTCGACGGCTGTCGCGCTGCCCGTCGAACACGACCCGATCACCCTGGCCAAATCCATCGCCACCCTCGACCACCTGTCCGGCGGGCGGGTATCCCTGGGCGTCGGATTCGGTTGGAACACCGACGAACTCGCCGACCACAACGTCCCCCCGGGTCGCCGTCGCACCATGCTGCGCGAGTACCTCGAAGCCATGCGCGCCCTGTGGACTGAGGAAGAAGCCTCCTACGAAGGCGAATTCGTGAACTTCGGGCCGTCCTGGGCCTGGCCCAAGCCCGTGCAGTCCCACATCCCGGTGTTGGTCGGCGCGGCCGGGACCGAGAAGAACTTCAAGTGGATCTCGAAGTCGGCCGATGGCTGGATCACCACACCACGCGACTTCAACATCGACGAGCCCGTCAAGCTGCTGCAGGACACCTGGGCCGCGGCCGGGCGCTCCGGGGCACCCCAGATCGTGGCACTGGATTTCAAGCCGGATGCCGAGAAGCTCGCGCACTGGCGTGAACTGGGCGTCACCGAGGTGCTGTTCGGCCTGCCCGACAAGTCCGAGGCCGAGGTGGCCGCGTACGTGGAGCGGCTGGCGGGCAAGTTGGCCTCTTTCTAATCCCGCGAGCAGACGTAAACCCTTAGCTTTTCGGCGAAAAAGCTAAGGGTTTACGTCTGCTCGGCAGAGGTCTGAGGTACTGGGGCTGGGGTCTGGAGTTACGCCAGTGTCGCGGTGTTTCGCTTGTCGTCCGACGTCACGACGATCTTTGCGGCCAACGGCTCACCCTCGGTGAGCAGTTCCAGCAAGGCTTCGTCGGTCGTGGTGGCCAGGAATCGGCTGCCGTCGGCATCCAAGCGGCCGATGATGATGCCGGTGCGTGGCGTCCAGTCGTAACGCAGCGTGTAGGTCTCGATTCTGCCTGGCCCGTCGGCCTTTTCGGTGATCGCCACCCGCTGCTGCGTATTGAACTCGTCCTGCAGGGCCGCACTGTTGTCAGCCACCCAATCGGCGGGCGCAGTGGAGTAGATGCCCACCGAGTACTTGCTGGCAATGCCGCCGTTGGCGCCGATGAGCGCGAATTGTCCAGGCTTGTCCCGCATTTCATTGACGGCTTCGGCGATGCCGTGCATCGAGTAGTTGTTGCCCGGGCCACCGAAGAACGGCAGGCCGCCGGTCAGCGTCAGCCCGCGCTCGTCATCAGGCGCCAGGCCCGTGCCGTCACAGAAGTTGAACACCGGGAACGGGAAGCAGCTGTAGAGATCGAATGCCGCGATGTCGTCGAGCGTGATGCCGGCGACGCGCAGGGCCTCCTTGACGGCGATCGCCGCAGTCGCGGTGTACCCCAGCTCGGCGCGCTCGAGCAGCTTGATCTCCTTCATGTCGGCATGCCCGCGCAGGTACACCCACTTCTCCTCGGGCACACCGAGTTTCCGCGCGTACTCCACCGACATCAGCAGTACCGCAGCACCCTGGTTGACCTGATCGCGCGCCACCATCATGCGCGGATACGGGTCACAGATCATCCGGTTGCTCTCGGTGACGGTGGCGATCTCTTCGGCGGAGCGCTCCACCGGCGCCGACGAATATGGGTTCTTCGCAGCCACTTTGGAGAACGGCGCGAACAGCTCGGCCATCGCCTGGCGGTAGTCCGCCACCGACAATCCGAGCCGGGCCCGGCGCGCATTCTCCAACAGCCCGTACTGCACCGGGGCACCGATCAGCCCGTGCTTGATCGTGTACTCGTCGAAAATGCCGTCGTACCCGTAGCCGCGGTCTTCGAGCTGACCCTCGATGGTCTCGGAGTGATCCGGCTTGTCGTCCCGCTTGGAGAAGTACCGCAGCGTCGAGGTGTTCTCCGAGCCGAAAAGCAGCACCACGTCGTTTGCGCCGGCAGCGATCGCTCCGGCGAACTCCGTGACGAGGTGCTGGGGGCTCTGACCGCCGATCACCTCGAGGATGGCCCGGGCCGGCTCGGCGCCGACGTTGCGCGCGACGGAACGCGGGTAGTTGTTGGAAATCCCCAGCGTGGGCGTCTGCGGGCCGGAGATCTCGAACTGCCGCGTGCCGGCCACGGTGTCGATGGCCTGCGCCACGGCGGTGGTGTCAGCACCGGTATCGCGCAAGGCTGCCCTGGCCGCCTCGGTGGCCAACTCGACCGAGGACATTCCGCGATAGCCGTCGAGGTCGATGCGTTCGGTGAACTGTCCGACGCCGACGATGACAGGGGTGCGCGGATCGACCATGACAATCTCCTTGACAGCTGTTAATTCGTGAGGCTAACCGATTGGGTTTTAGAGAGTGAAATCGGTACACCCCACGCCTGCCAACGGAGTTACGACAAACCTGTGACCAGGCCTTTTAGAGCTTGTAGGCGAACGACTTCTGCTGACGCTGCTTCATCTTCTCCAGGCACTCATGGTGTTTGCGCGCGTGATACGCCAAAGGAAAGTACGTGAGCCGGTCCGGCAGGATGCGGTAGGCGGTCCGGATAACGGCATAGATGCGTTGGAGTTGCCGCTCTTCGTCCTCGCTCCAGGTGACACCGAGCTTGGCCCGCAGCCGGGGATCGAGCAGCCCGACCACCGACAGGTAGTTGAACCGCAGTGCGGGCCGAAGGACACGACGGACCAACGGGTGCAACAGTTTCGGCACAGCCGGCGGTAGCTCGACGTTGCCGGTCTGCATGTCCTTGATCAACTGCAACGCCTGCGGCGTGCCTTCCAGTTTGTCGATCATCGCCTCGTAGTACTCGGCCATCTCGGCGCGCGTGGCCGGGTAACCGTTCATCGGCACGTGCAGCAGACGGGCCAGCCGGCGGTTGTCGCGCAGCAATTCGTCCTTTTCCGCGTCGGTGAAGTTGCGTCCGATCAGCAGCTTGCCGCCGCCTTCGGCGTTCACGATGTAGCCGGTGGCGATAACCCATTGGTACGCCTCGGGATTGAGCGCACTGATCTGCTTTCCGGTCTCGGCGCTCTTCATCGTGATCGGTTGGTGCAGCGCACGCACCCGGTTCCCTTCGGCCACAGCCTCGGTGCCACCGTAGGTCCACCGCAGCACGGAGTCGACGCTGCGAATCGCCCGCCCGCCCGGATCTCCGTGGAACGCAGCCGAATAGCGGCCGGTGATCTCGGCGATGACGGGATGCATCGCCTGCATCATGAACGCCGCCCCGTCGACGATCAGGAACGTCCACCTACCGGTGTGCTCGCCCGTCAGGGAGTCGAGTGGCACCAGTTCGATGTCGGCCGATTCTTTGGGTTCTTCGGCGGTCGGAATTGAGACGTCCGATGTGGCGGTCATGGCAGCGCACCTCCTTGAGCGTGAGGCGACGGTAATCTGACCAGAAGGTCGCATTCAAGTCGCGTTTTAGTTCTGAGGTACGCATGGATAACAGCATGTCACCGCCCCGCAAGCTCCCGAAGCAGGAGCGCTCTCGTGAGATGGTCGCGAAAATAGTGGCCGCGACCGGAAAGCTGCTGAAGAAAACGGACCCCGCGCAGATCACCACCAACGCGATCGCTGGGCAAGCCGGTGTCAGCAAGGGATCCATCTACCAGTACTTCGCCAACAAGGAAGAAATCATCCACGCGGCGATCGAGCAGTTGGCTGCCGAACAGGCGCCGCGGATCGAGGACATGCTCCGCTCGATCACCTTGGAACAGCCCCAAGAGGCGATGCATACATCGATCGACATCCTGATCGATTTCACGATCGCCAACCGGAAGTTGATCCGATACGTCGCCGATCGGCCCGACTATGCCCGCACGCTGGAAAACGCCTCGGGCCTGAACGCGACACTGCTGGCGATGACGACGGTGCACATGGCGCATTACCGCGACCAGTACCGCAATGAACTCAGCCCGCGCGCATTGGCATGGTTGTTCTTCAACATGGCCGTGGCCACCACGACGCGCTACATCGAAAGCGACGACCCGATCCAGCTCGACGAGCTGCGCAGCGGGTTGAAGTTCGCCTCGGCGGGTCTGCTCGCCGGCGGGCGGGAGTAACGCGCACGCCGTTGTTCGCCGGTTTCCACGCCTGGGTCGTTCTCGACGAGTGAGCACCGCCCTGGTGCAGAAAACGGCAACCTGGAGGTCGCCGCTAACTGCCGAACAGACGCAAATGTCCCCGACACGCCGGGCGTGCGGGGACATCTGCGTCTGCTCGCGCAGAAAGAACTAGCTGAGCAGCTCGCGAGCCAGCTTGGCGGTCTCGGACGGCGTCTTGCCGACCTTCACGCCGGCGGCCTCGAGGGCCTCCTTCTTGGCCGCGGCGGTGCCCGACGAGCCCGACACGATGGCGCCGGCGTGGCCCATGGTCTTGCCCTCCGGAGCGGTGAAGCCCGCGACGTAGCCGACGACCGGCTTGGTCACGTTGGCCTTGATGTAGTCGGCGGCACGCTCTTCGGCGTCGCCACCGATCTCACCGATCATCACGATGATCTTGGTCTCGGGATCCTTCTCGAACGCCTCGATGGCGTCGATGTGGGTGGTGCCGATGACCGGGTCGCCGCCGATGCCGATGGCGGTCGAGAAGCCGAGATCGCGCAGCTCGTACATCATCTGGTAGGTCAGCGTGCCCGACTTCGACACCAGACCGATCGGGCCCTTGCCGGTGATGTTGTTGGGCGTGATGCCGACCAGCGACTCGCCGGGGGTGATGATGCCCGGGCAGTTCGGCCCGATGATGCGGGTCTTCTGACCCTTCTCGACGTTGTAGGCCCACGCATAAGCGCTGTCCTGCACCGGGATTCCCTCGGTGATGACCACCAGCAGCGGGATCTCGGCGTCGATGGCCTCGATGATGGCGTCCTTCGAGAAGGCCGGCGGCACAAAGGCGATCGACACGTCGGCGCCGGTCTCCTTCATGGCCTCGGCCACCGAGCCGAACACGGGCAGCTCGACGTCGTTGCCGTCCTTGTCGACGTGCTTCACGGTGGTACCGGCCTTGCGGGCGTTCACGCCGCCAACGACCTGGGTGCCGGCCTTGAGCATCAGCGCGGTGTGCTTGGTGCCCTCGCCACCGGTGATGCCCTGGACGATGACCTTGGAGTCCTTGTTCAGAAAGATAGACATTGTTGTTGGCTCCCTTACTTATTCGCCAGCTCGGCGGCCTTGTCGGCACCGGCGTCCATGGTCTCGGCCTGGATCACCAGCGGGTGATTGGCCTCGGCCAGGATGCGGCGGCCCTCTTCGACGTTGTTGCCGTCGAGACGCACGACGAGCGGCTTGTTGGCCTCGTCACCGAGCTTCTTGAGCGCTCCCACGATGCCGTTGGCCACCGCGTCACACGCGGTGATGCCGCCGAACACGTTGACGAACACGCTCTTGACCTGGCTGTCGTTCAGGATGACGTCCAGACCGTTGGCCATCACCTCGGCCGAGGCACCACCACCGATGTCGAGGAAGTTGGCCGGCTTCACGCCGCCGTGCTTCTCACCTGCGTACGCGACGACGTCCAGCGTCGACATGACCAGGCCCGCACCGTTTCCGATGATGCCGACGGCGCCGTCGAGCTTGACGTAGTTGAGGTCGTTCTCCTTGGCCTTGAGCTCCAGAGGATCCGTGGCGTCCTTGTCCTCGAACTCGGCGTGGCCGGGCTGACGGAAGTCGGCGTTGGCGTCGAGGGTGACCTTGCCGTCCAGCGCCAGGATCTGATCGTCGGGGGTGCGCACCAGCGGGTTGACCTCAACCAGGGTGGCGTCCTCCTTGACGAACACCTCCCACAGCTTCTGGATCGTCACCGCGGCGGCGTCGAGCACCTCGGCGGGCAGGTGGCCCTTCTCGGCGATCTCACGCGCGAAGGCCAGATCGACTCCCTTGACGGCGTCGACGGGAACCTTGGCCAGCCGCTCGGGCTTGGTGGCGGCAACCTCTTCGATCTCCATGCCGCCCTCGACCGAGCACATGGCGAGGTAGGTGCGGTTGGCGCGATCGAGCAAGAAGGAGATGTAGTACTCCTCGGCGATGTCGCTCGCCTCGGCCACCAGCAACTTTTTGACGACGTGGCCCTTGATGTCGAGACCGAGGATGTTCTGCGCGTGGGTGAGCGCATCTTCGGGGGTGGCTGCGTACTTCACGCCGCCGGCCTTGCCGCGGCCGCCGACCTTCACCTGTGCCTTGATCATCACGGGCTTGCCGATTTCGGTGGCGATCGCCTTGGCGTCCTCGGCCGAGTCGGTCACGCGGCCCGGGGTTGTGGGGACGTTGTGCTTGGCGAACAGCTCTTTCGCCTGATATTCGAAGAGATCCATGTGCTTCCTAGATAGGCGTTGTCTGTCTGCTTCGCTTCGAGCGCGCGCATCGAAGCTGCCCGGTCCGGTACCTCTGACGGGCCCGGGGGAACTTTATCCACCGCGCAGTGATGGATTGGCACCGCCTCCGGCTCATGTGGTAGATCTCACCGCCGATGACGGGTGATACGGATCACATTCCAGCGCGGAATACACACAGGAGTTGCCACCATCATTGGGATTTGGTTAACGTGCCTCTGGTCCAGATCACGTTCAGGTCACGACGAAGAAGGATTCTCGAGTCTTGCCGCAGCACCGTTCGTCCGCAGCTCCACGAGGAGTGCCGACGAGCGCACGCGAGCGCAGACCACTGTCTCCGGACGAACTCGACGCCGCGGAGATCACCGACATCATTCCGTTCAGTGCGTTCGACGATTTCGACGACGCCTCTGATGACGGCTCCAGCGTCATCTATGCCCCGGAACTCGACGATCTAAACGACACCGACGATCTGGTTCCGGTCCGGTTGGCCGTGCCGTCGCGGTTCCGTCCCGACGCCGGCAGTGAGCGCGGCTCGTCGTCACGCGGAGCGCGCACCTCCAGCCACGCCTACCGCGACAGCCACACCGACGTGAGCGACGGTATGGCCGCCACTGACGTCATCGATCTTTCCGGCCGCCGCGGCGGTGCCCACCGCAAGGAGCCCGCCGGCGCCCTCAAGAGCCGCCTGATGATCGCCGCGATGGCCGCGGGCGCATCCGCCGCCGGCGCCTACTCGTTCGGCAGCACCCCCGAGACGCAGGCCGACGACACCATCCTGGCGTCCGAGGGCACCCAGATCGAAGGTGCCTCGGTCACCGGCTCGGTGGACGGCATGCAGATCGTCTCGGTCGCCTCGACCGCCGACTCCCCGGTGCACGCCGAGGAGATCACCAAGGCCGCCGCCTTCGCCCAGGAGCGCGCCGAACGCGAGGCCCGGCTGTCCCGCCCGCTGTTCGTCATGCCGACCAAGGGCTACGTCTGGACCTCGAACTTCGGCTACCGCTGGGGCGTCCTGCACGCCGGCATCGACCTGGCCAGCCCCATCGGCACCCCGATCGCCGCCGTCTCCGACGGCGTGGTGATCGCCGCAGGTCCGACGGCCGGTTACGGCGCCTGGGTCAAGATCCGCCATTCCGACGGCACCGTCACGCTCTACGGCCACATCAACACCTGGCTGGTCAGCGTGGGCGACCGCGTGATGGCCGGTGACCAGATCGCCACCGTCGGCAACCGTGGCTACTCCACGGGTCCGCACCTGCATTTCGAGGTGCTGCTCAACGGCACCAACCGCATCGACCCGGTGCCGTGGCTGTCCAAGCGAGGACTGAGCGTCGGCAGCTACGTTGGCTGAGTGAGCGACGACGGCCAGTTGCCAGCCGATCAACCCGACGAAGACGACGACCGCACCCGCATCATCCGGCGACAGCCACAGGCTCCGCTTTCTCGGCCTGAACCGATTGGCGCCGATCCCAAGACGAGCATCATTCGCCGTCATCCCACCGGCGCCATTCCCAGCGCAGCCGGCGAGGAACCACAGACCGGCCTGATCGGCGACCTGCCCGACGAAGCCGTCACAAGCTACGTCCCGCACGCCCGGCCCACGATCATCCCCCGCACGTCGGCGAGCACCGATCCCCGAACGGCGATCGCGGCCGCCACCCTGGCCATCCTCGGTGGTTGGGCCACCGGCGTCATCGCCACCGATCTGATCGCCGGCTGGTGGCGCACCGACCGATTGTTCTGTGTGGCCATCGGTTTTCTGGCGGCGATCTCGGCCGCAGCAACCATCGGCGGGCTCATCGCATTGTTGCTGCGGCGCCGGATGGGCCGGCTGCTGGTCGTCGTCGGCGCGGTGATCGGCCTGCTGATCTTCGGCAGCTTGTTCATCGCGGGAGCGCAACTGCATCCCGTCGTCTATGCGATGCCGGCGCTCCCGCTGGCTGCCATCCTGTTCACAGTCCTGCCCTCGACGGGGCGCTGGGCCGCGCGCGACAAGTAGTGTCCGACGCGGCTGCGGCCGCTGTTAGGTTGACGCAATGCGTCCCGGTGCGATGGCGGTGGTAGTCCTTTCATATATCGGCGGCCTGTTGGGCATCGCCGCCGCACTGCGCGCGCTGATCATGGCCTGGTACGTCATGGGCTACGGCTTCAGCACCGATCCACTGCGGGTAAGCCACTCGATCCTCAACCTGATCGCACTCGTTGCGGTCACCGCGACGCTGTTCGCCGGCGCGGCGTTGTCGAGCCGGCGCAACCCTCGGGGTCGTACGTTGGTGATCGTCGGTTGTGCTGCGGTGATTGGGTTGTCGCTGATCGAATTCGCGATATGGGTCGGCCGCGATTTCCTGGTGTGGACGGACCAGGGGGCACTCGGTGTGACCCGTTGGGTTTGGTTCGGCGTGTCGATCATGACGCTGGTCGTCTTGGCCCTCGCGGGGACTGAAACCCGTTCCGTTGCCGACGATCCTGAGGGGGTGGAGCTCGGCGGCAATCGGGCACCCACCTTGCTCGTCGCGGTTCTGGCGATGGCGATCGCCGCCTACCACCTATGGCAAGCCAAGAGGCAGTTCGACTCCAGCCTGCTCTACATCGCCGACTTGACGGACCTCCTGCCGACGACGCCGAGCGCGACGTGGGCGCTGGCGATGATCGAGCCGCTGGCGGTCTCAGCCATTGCGGCAGCGGTGCTGGTTGTCGGCGCGGTGCTGCTCTTCCTCGGAGTCGCCGCGGGCAGCTACGTCGTGATCGCCGGCTGCATCATCACCGTGGCGCAGGCCATCTTTGGCTGGACCGACCTGGATCGGGTCTTCTATGAGATCGGAGCCGCCGACCTGCTCACGATCTTCGCGCCCCGAACCGCATCAGTGGTTGTCCTCACGCTCACCGTGCCGGTGGTCACCGCGGTGTTGGCGGCCGCCAGGACGCGTGTCCCTAGAACGTGACCGGCATGCGCGCCCACCCACGCACACTGGAGGTGCGCGCGCGAAAAGCGTTGGCGTAGTCGACTTCCCAATCGGTCCACCGTTTGAGCACCTCTTCGATGGCGACGCGGGCCTCGAGCCGGGCCAGCGCCGAGCCCAGACAGAAGTGCAGACCCTGGCCGAAGCTCAGGTGCCCACCTTTGCGGTGGATGTCGAACCGGTCGGGGTCGGTGAACTTGGTCTCGTCCCGATTGGCGGATCCGTTGAGCAGCAACATGTACGAGCCTTCGGGTATGGCCCGCCCGTAGAGGTCGACATCCTCGGCGACGTACCGGGCCTGCACCGGTGAGGGCGGTTCGAAGCGCAACGTCTCCTCGACCGCCCCGGGGATCAGACTCGGATCGGCGACGAGTTCGCGTCGTTGGTCGGGATGGTCCCCGAGCAGCTGTCCCATGAAACCGATGAGCCGGGCGGTGGTTTCACCGCCCGCGCCGGCGATCATCGCGGTGTAGGCCAGCACCTCGGTACGTTCCAGCTTGCGCCGGGTCCCGTCGGGTTCGTCGATCTCGGCGTTGAGAAGCTCGGTCATCAGGTCGTCGGAAGGATGGGTGGACCGCCATTCGATGTACTCGGAGAACATCGCCAGGGCGTCGGCGAAGACGGTCGCGTTGACGTCGGTGGTGTCGTCGGAAAGCGCGATGTTCTTGTCGGTGCCCGCGCGGATCTGCTCCTGACCCTCCTCCGGGATGCCCAGCAGATAGCCGATGGTTCGCATCGGCATGAACGCCCCGAGGTCGGCGACGAAGTCGAACCCGTCCTGCTCGCGCAGTGGGTCGAGAGCCTTGGCGCAGAACCCACGCACCAGGTCCTCGACGGCCAGCATCCGCCGGGGCGTGAACACCCGGGACAACAGCCGACGGTGAAGGTCGTGCAGTGGCGGATCCTCGAACAGCAGGATGCCCGGCGGCACCTCGATACCGCTGAACAGAATGTCGGCAGTGGTGCCCCGCCCGGACCGGTAGGCCTGCCAATTGGGCAGCTCCCGCGCGACGTCGTCCCACCGGCTCAGCGCATAGAAGTTGTACTTGTCGTTGTAGTACAACGGCGCTTCGCTTCGCATCCGCTTCCAGACCGGATACGGGTTGTCGTCGATGTCGTTGTCGAACGGGTCGTAGTAAAGCTCCATCACATGTTGAGTCGTCACCGATCCGGCTCTCCGTCGTCCGTACCAAATAGTTGTTCCAACGTACTGTGCGACCACCGGCCGGTCAATCGCCGTTGTAACCAGCCTGATCGAAACCGTCGCCCGCAATTGCCGACGAGGCGTCTACTGGGGCCGATTCGCGTGTGTACGCTCCTGACCCTCCCGGAGGCCCGCTGCCCATGTTCAACCGCTTGCTGCGCACCGCATTTGTGCTGTCCCTCCTCGCCACCGCAGTCGCCTGCAGCAGCGAGGGCGACGAGGCGTCGGGCTATACCCTGCGCGTCGGGGCCACCTCGGTGACCGGGACCCCGGCCGGCTCGCTGGGCTGGGGTGATCGCCAGGGCATCCTGACCGAGCAGCTCAAATCGGCCGGGGTCGGCAAGATCGAATACTCGTTCTTCCAGTCCGGCAGCGATGTCGCCTCGGCCCTGTTCGCCGGCGCCATCGACGTCGCGGCCATCGGCGACAACCCGGCGCTACGGGCCCGCAGCCGGGACCCGAAAGTGGTTCTGCTGTCCCTGGATTCGGTGAACGGCGACGCCTGGCTGGTGGGCGCCAAAGGGGGCCCCACCGACATCAAGGGTCTGGTCGGCAAGGACATCACCGCCCCACAGGGCACCATCCGTGATCGCGCCGCCCGCCAACTGATCGACGCCGCCGGACTCACCGACCAGATCCACGTGCGCGACGTGCCGACACCCGAGTCCATCGCCGGGCTGAGCTCCGGGAAGATCGACGCCACGATCCTCACCGGCGCCAGCGCCGCCGAGCTGGAATCCAAAGGTTTCCCGATCATCGACAGCCTGTCGCGCCACGGGTTCGGCAGCACCGGCACCAACATCGCGCTGCGCTCGTTCACCGACGCCCACCCCGGGTTCACCGAGGCCTGGCAGCAGGCAGTCACCGCGGTCAACCGCGACATCACCGAGAACTTCGACGACTATCTGACGTGGGTCGCACAGACCGACGACACCGATCTGCAGTTCGTCCAGAAGTCGACGCGCCCAGAGGAATTCAACACCGAGCCGTTCCCCGCAGTCGGTGTGGACCAACTCGACGCCGCCTACACGTTCCTCAACGCCGACGGGTCGTTCGACCACGAGTACTCGGTGCGGGAGTGGGCCGGGGGTCAGTCATGACGAGCGCGACGGCCGTCCGGGCGCCGTCGGCGAGTCCTGAACTCGTCGAGGTCGTCGGGGACCGCAACCACCGAAAAGGCTTGTGGGCACGAACCCCCCGGCCGGTGCGCCGGCTGATGAGTCCGGTCCTGATCCTGGCGGTCTGGACCATCGGCTCGGGCACCGGGCTTCTCAACACCGACCTGTTCCCACCACCGGCGCAGGTGGCGGCCACCGCGTGGCGGCTGCTCAGCGACGGCCAACTCGCCACCCACGTCGGCGCCTCGGGTGTCCGGGTGCTCACCGGCACCCTGCTGGGCATCGTGATCGGCGTCCTGCTGGCCGTGGCGGCCGGACTCACCCGCACCGGTGAAGACCTGCTCGACTGGACGATGCAGATCCTCAAGGCCGTCCCGAACTTCGCGCTGACCCCGCTGCTGATCATCTGGATGGGCATCGGCGAGGGACCCAAGATCGTGTTGATCACCACCGGGGTCGCCATCGCGATCTACATCAACACCTATTCCGGAATCCGGGGCGTGGACCGGCAATTGGTCGAGATGGCCCAGACCTTGGAGGCGTCGCGGACCACGCTCATCACCCAGGTGATCCTGCCCGGCGCGATGCCGAACTTTCTGGTGGGCCTGCGGCTCGGACTTTCCAGTGCGTGGTTGAGCCTGATCTTCGCCGAGATGATCAACACCACCGAAGGCATCGGCTACCTGATGTCGCGGGCACAGACCAACCTGCAGTTCGACGTCTCACTGCTGGTCATCGTCATCTACGCGGTGGCCGGCCTCCTCTCCTACACGCTGGTGCGGGTCCTGGAGCGGGTTCTGTTGTCCTGGCGCAACGGCTTCGAAGGCGTCTCGTGAACGCACCGGTGGTGCAGGTACACGGACTGCGGAAGGCCTTCGGTGACCAGCAGGTGCTCGAGGACCTCGAATTACACATCGCCGACGGTGAATTCGTCGCGATGCTGGGCCGGTCCGGATCGGGCAAGAGCACGCTGCTGCGCGTTTTGGCCGGCCTCGACGACGACGTCACCGGGTCGGTTTTGGTACCCCGGTCTCGCGCCGTGGTGTTCCAGAATCCACGTCTTCTACCGTGGCGGCGTGCGCTGGCCAACGTGACGTTCGCCCTGTCCGACGCCGGACCCGACGCGCCCAGCCGTACCGCGCGGGCCCGCGCCGCGCTGGAGGAAGTGGGGCTGGCCGAGAAGGTCGTCGACAAAACCAGAGCGTGGCCACTATCCCTGTCCGGTGGTGAAGCGCAACGGGTTTCGTTGGCGCGGGCGCTGGTGCGCGAACCCGATCTACTACTGCTCGACGAGCCGTTCGGGGCGCTCGATGCGCTGACCCGGCTCAAGATGTACGGGCTGCTGCACGAGCTGTGGGCCCGCCGGCACATGGCGGTGCTGCACGTGACCCACGACGTCGACGAGGCGATCCTGCTGGCCGACCGCGTGGTGGTGCTCTCCGGTGGGCGGGTCTCACTCGACCGGCACGTCGAATTGCCCTTCCCCCGCACCCGCAGCGACGACGGCTTCGACGACCTACGCCGCGTCCTGCTCGCCGAACTCGGTGTTCGAGAGGAGGTGGGCCATGACGGCTCCCACTGACACTGACGCACTGAGCACCGATGTCCTGGTGATCGGCGGCGGGCCCGCGGCGACCTGGGCGGCCGTCTCCGCCGCCGAATCCGGGGTCCGGGTGATCCTGGTGGACAAGGGCTATTGCGGCACCAGCGGAGCGACGGCCGCGGGCGGCAACAACCTGTGGGCGATCCCACCTGGCCCGCGACGGGAAGAATCCGTGCGCGAACGCGAGCTGGCCGCGGGCCGGATCACCGACTCGGAGTGGATGTTCCGGGTGCTGGCCACCTCGTGGGACCGGCTCGAACACCTTTCCGAATGGGGGTATCCGTTTCCGGTCGGTGCCGACGGGCGGGAGATGCGCAGCAGCCTGCAGGGCCCGGAGTACATGCGACGCATGCGTCGCAAAGCCCATCGCAGCGGGGTACGCATCCTCGACCACCACCCGGCGCTCGAGCTCACCGCCGACCGCGACGGCGTCATCACCGGCGCCACCGGCATCGCCCGTCAGGACGGCGGCCGCCCATGGCAGATCGCCGCGGGTGCCGTCGTACTCGCCACGGGCGGGACGGCCTTCCTGTCCGGAACCTTCGGCACCAACGTCGACACCGGCGAGGGCCTGCTGATGGCCGCCGAGCGCGGGGCGCACCTGTCCGGCATGGAGTTCTGCACCGCCTACGCGCTGGCTCCAGAATGGGGTGTGCACACCAAGGGCCGAATGCTGCAGTGGGGCAGCTTCTATGACGAGCACGGCCGGCCCTTCACCACCCAGCGCGGGCTGAGCGGACGCCAGGACGCGCAGCGGGCGTTGACCCAGGGCCGACGTGTCTTCGCCCGGCTGGACCGGGCACCCGAACACATCCGCCAGACCATGCGCGATGCCCAGCCGAACTACTTCCTGCCGCTGGACAAGGCCGGCATTGACCCGTTCACCACGGCCTACCCGGTGCGGATGGTCTACGAGGGATCGGTGCGGGGCACCGGCGGGTTGCGCCTGACCGGACCCGACTGCGCCACAACAGTTCCCGGGCTGTACGCCGCCGGTGATGCCGCGACCCGTGAACTCATCACCGGCTCACTGTCGGGCGGCGGTAGCCGCAACGGCTCCTGGGCGATCGCCTCGGGCACCTTCGCCGGCCGGGGTGCGGCGGAGTTCAGCCGCGGCAGGTGGGTTCATCCAGGCGGGTGGGCCACACCGGTGCGACCGTCGCGTTCAGGGGGACCGACCGTGGACGAGGTGGTGGCCGCGGCCCAGGCACATATCCTGCCGCCGCAGCGCAGCTATCTGAAAACCGGAGAGCGGCTGGCCGAATCGGCCGCAGCGCTGGAGAGTGTGTGGCGCGACATCGCCGACGGCCTGGCCCCGGTGCCGGCCCGGGAAATCTACAAGCAACGGCAGGCCCAAGCCATGATCGCCGTGGCGCGGTGGATCACCGCCGCCTCCCTGGCCCGCCCCGAGACCCGAGGTCTGCACCGCCGCGAAGACCTGCCCGATTCCGATCACCACTACGAGCACCGCATCCTGGTCGGCGGCCTGGACACGGTCTGGACTACACCGGATCCCGTTGCGCCCCGCCTGGTTTCGGCGGAGGCGGTGGCATGATCGAGATCGTCAGCTCGACGGCCTGCATCAAATGCGACGTCTGCATCAAGGTGTGCCCCACCGATGTCTTCGACCGCGGGGCCGACGGGGTGCCGGTGATCGCGCGTCAGTCCGACTGCCAAACCTGCTTCATGTGTGAGGCCTACTGCCCCACCGACGCGCTCTACGTCTCCCCGGTGTCGTCCCCCGTCGGCGCCGACAGTCCCCACGCGTCCGAAACCGTGGTGCGGGACGTCGGGTTGTTCGGCGGCTACCGGGCGATGGTCGGCTGGGGCGGCGGCCGCACCGCGGGGTCACGGCTGGACCAGAACCCGGTGCTGACCGCGGTTCCACCCCTGGCCGAACCACGCCTGCCGGCCCCGGCGGTGTTGGCGGACGAGCCCTGGCATCATGCCGCTCGTTGACTCTTCGTAGGCGGCGCAGAAGTGCGAGAGACCAACGCCGTCAGCGCAGAGTCAACGGCTCAGAGTTTCTGGATCGGCGCGTGGTTGTGCATGAGCTTGACTCGGCCGGCACTGCCGAAGTCGATCAGGGACATCGCCGATTCGCCGACACCCGAGACTTCCTCGACGCGGCCCAGGCCGTACTTGTCGTGGGTGACGCGGTCGCCGGGGGTCAACGTGATCACCGGCCGGTTGCGGGCGGCGGCCGGCCGCGACGGTGACGGGCGTGGCGTGCCGTATCGCCCGGCATTGCCGACCGGGGCGCTCAGTGACGACGACGGCTGTTCCACACGCCGCCAGTTGATCAGGTCTTCCGGGATCTCCCGCAGGAACCGGGATTCCGGGTTGAGCATCGGCTGGCCCCACGACGAGCGCACCTTGGCTCGCGACAGGTACAGCCGCTTGCGGGCCCGGGTGATACCGACATAGGCCAGCCGGCGCTCCTCGGACAGTTCGTTGGGGTCGCCCAGGGCCCGCATGTGCGGGAACATGCCGTCCTCCCAGCCGGTGACGAACACGGCCGGGAACTCGAGCCCCTTGGCGGTGTGCAGCGTCATCATCGTCACCACACCCGCGCCGTCCTCGGGGATCTCGTCGGCATCGGCGACCAGCGACACCCGCTCGAGGAACTGGGCCAGCACGCCGGTGTCCGGGATGTCCTCGTCGACCGGCTCCTCTTCGGCCAGGGCCCGGGCATTTGCCAGGTCAGTACTGAATTCGTGTGCGACGCTGACCAATTCGTTGAGGTTGTCCAGCCGGGCCAGATCCTGCGGGTCGCTGGAGGCTTCCAACTCACGGCGGTAGCCGGTGCGTTCCAGCACGGCCTCGACCAGATCGCCGAGCTCGTCGTCGAGCTTGCCGCGCAGCGAGTCGAGCAGCTGCACGAAGCTCGCGATCGCCTTTTCCGAGCGGCTGTTGAGCATGGGGACCCGGCCCTCGGCGGCGGCCTGCAACGCGTCGTTGAAGCTGGAGCCGGTGTTCTCGGCGTACACCGCCACGCAGGCCTCGGCCCGGTCCCCGATGCCGCGGCGCGGCGTGTTGAGGATGCGGCGCATGCTCACCGAGTCCCCCGGATTGTCCAACACCCGCAGGTAAGCCACGATGTCGCGGATCTCGCGGCGCTCGTAGAACCGCACCCCGCCGACGACCTTGTAGGGGATGCCGGCGCGGATGAACACCTCCTCCAGCGCACGCGAGGAGTTGTTGGTGCGGTAGAACACCGCGACATCACCGTATTTGAGGCCCTCGCTGTCGGCCAGCGCGTCGATCTCCTCGGCGACGAAGCGGGCCTCGTCATGCTCGTTGTCGGCCACGTAGCCGACAATCAGCTCGCCCTCGCCCTCCTCGGTCCACAGCCGCTTCTCACGCCGACCGGTGTTGCGGGAGATCACCGAGTTGGCCGCGTTCAGGATGGTCTGGGTGGAGCGGTAGTTCTGTTCCAGCAGGATCGTCGTCGCGTCCGGATAGTCGCGCTCGAAGTCCTCGATGTTGCGGATCGTCGCGCCGCGGAACGCGTAGATGGACTGATCGGCGTCACCCACCACACACAGCTCCGAGGGCGGCACGCCGTCGTGCTCGTCGAGGTGATGGCCCACCAGCTCGCGCACCAACACGTACTGGGCATGGTTGGTGTCCTGGTATTCGTCGACCAGAACGTGGCGGAACCGGCGCCGGTAGTACTGCGCGATCTGCGGGAAGGCCTGCAAGATGCCGACCGTCTCGCCGATCAGGTCGTCGAAGTCCAGCGCGTTGGCCGCCCGCAGCCGGCGCTGGTATTCGCCGTAGACCTGGGCGATGATGCCCGCCATCTCCTCGGCGGCTTCCGAGGCCTCGGCCGCGGCCTGCTCGGGCCCGATCAGCTCGTTCTTCAGGTTCGAGATGCCGTTGGCCAGCAGGCGCGGCGAGTACCGCTTGGTGTCCAGGCCCATGTCCTTGCCGATCATCATCAGCAGGCGCCGGGAATCGTCGGAATCGTAGATCGAGAAGTTGGAGTTCAGCCCGGGCAGCAACGAGGCCTGGTTGCGCAGGATCCGCACGCAGGTGGAGTGGAACGTCGAGACCCACATGTTGCGGGCCTTGGGGCCGACGAGCCCTACGACACGCTCGCGCATCTCGGCGGCGGCCTTGTTGGTGAACGTGATGGCCAGGACCTGGCCCACCCCGACGTCACGCGCCGCCAGCAGGTAGGCGATGCGGCGCGTCAGCACCGCCGTCTTGCCCGAGCCGGCGCCCGCGACGATCAACAACGGCGACCCTTCGTGCAGCACCGCCTGGCGTTGCTGCGGGTTCAGGCCGTCGAGAAGTGCATCAGTTTCGGTAGCGAGCGTCATCTTGAGTTCAAACTTACCGCCGAGCGGGGACAGTTTTGCGTTGGCACGGGCTTGCCTGGGACCATCGAACCGTGCCCGACATTGATGACCTGCGCCGCGAGATCGACGAACTCGATGCCACCATCCTTGCGGCCGTACAGCGCCGCGCCGAGGTCTCCAAGGAGATCGGCAAGGCCCGGATGGCGTCCGGCGGAACCCGGCTGGTGCACAACCGTGAGATGCAGGTCATCGAGCGGTACAGCGTGCTCGGGCCCGAGGGCAAAGACCTGGCCATCCTGTTGCTCCAGCTCGGCCGCGGCCGGCTCGGCCATTAGACCCAGCCGCCTCGGCCATTAGACCCGGCCACTGAGCCTTACTTCGCGGGCGTCTTCAGCGAGTCGATCAACCACGGCGTCAGCCACTTCACCGCTTCAGCGGTCGGATGGACGCCGTCGCTGCGCATCCGCACCCCGTCGATCTTCGCGGTGTACTTGCCGTCCGGGTTCAGCTTGGCGTTGAAATCCAGCACCGAGACGTTAGGCCGTTTCGCGGCCACGTTGCGCAGCATGGTGTTCCAGGTCTGCACCCGGCCCGGCTGGTCCTCCGGATACAGCGTTCCGTCGGACCGCTCACCGCGCCGGTTGTAGGGCGCCGTGGTCACCACCACGCGGGCGCCGGTCGAGCTGAGGATGTCCAGTGCGCGTTGCAGCTCGCTCTTGAGGTAAGCGTCGTAGCCGTCGTTGCCGATGTGCGCCCAACGTCCGTGCCAGGTGCGGTCGACGACCTCCCAGCGACCGATCATCAGCAGCACGGTCTCGGGGCGGTCATGTTTGATCCGTTGTGCCCAGCGCTCGGGCCAGGAATCGCATTCCGGTTTCTGGTTGAGCGTCTCGCCGGCCGACCGGTACGGCCCGCCGCGGGCAATGCCGCAGCCGATCGTCGTGTAGTCGCTGAAGTGGAATCCCGGGGTGTTGGGCAGATAGCGCATCAGGGTCCAGGCCACCGAGTCACCGAAGACGGCGACGGTCCGCGTGCCCGGCGGCAACGCCGGCGCCGGTCCCACCGGAACGGCCCGTTCGGCGCCGACGTCCTGTTCGGATGCGGCGGCGGCCAACACGTCGGGGCCCGCGGGGCGGGTCGGCACACTCACTGGGACGACCGTCATCGTCACCACCGCCGCGGTGGCCACGGTGGCCCCGGCCAGGCGCAACATCGGCACATGCTCCGGGCGCCAGTGCCGGATCGGCTGCTCGATCGCCCACCACGACACCCACGACACCGCGATCGTCACCGCGCACCGCAACGCCAGCAGGGACCAACCGGACAGGCCGGTGCGTTCCCCGTTGAGGATCAGGAAGATCGGCCAGTGCCACAGGTAGACGCCGTAGGAGATGACCCCGAGGGTGACCAGCGGATACCAGGCCAGCGCGCGGGCCACGTAACCGTCCTGATCGAGCGCGACCGGCGCCACGACGAGCACCGCGCCCAGGGCCACCACGATCAGCAGGCCATGGCGGAATTCGGCGGCACTTCCGGTGGCCAGATGCGCGGCCGCACCGAGGACGAGCACGCCCAGCACCGGGAGCGTCCAGGCCACCCACCGTCGCCACCGGGCCCGGATCAACGTGCCCGACACCGTCAGCGCGGACCAGTCGCGCACCAGCAGCGCCGCGGCGGCCGCGCCCACCAGCAGGGCCTGGGCCCGGGTGTCGGTACCGAAGTAGACGCGGTTGAGCAGGCCGTCGTCGCCGGACAGCAGGATCGCCTCGACCGCCGAGGCGACGACACCGAGCACCGCGAGCACGAACACGGCCGCACGCACAGCCTGTGGCCGACGGCGGCGCAGCGCCAGGGCCGCGGCCAGCACCAGCAGCGGCCAGATGACGTAGTACTGCTCCTCGACCGCGAGCGACCAGGTGTGCTGCAGGGGCGACGGGGTGGCACCCTGGCTGAAGTAGTCGGTGTTCCCGGCGACGAACACCCAGTTCGCCATCCAGAAGAACGCCGCGACCGCATCGTCGCGAAGTGAGTCCACCGCGTCGGACGGGAACAGGTCGCGGGCGATCACCACGGCCAACGTCATCAACACCATCGCCGGCAGCAGACGCTTGGCCCGCCGGATCCAGAAGCCCTTGAGGTCGATGCGTTCGGTGCGGCGGTACTCGTCGAGCAACAGCGAGGTGATCAGGAATCCGCTGAGCACGAAGAAGACATCGACACCGATGAACCCGCCGGCCACGCCGGGCACTCCCCCGTGGCCGGCCAATACCAGGGCCACGGCGATCGCGCGGATGCCGTCGAGCGCGGGGATGTCCCGCCGGATGGAGGCACGCCAACGCCGACCGGCAGCACGGACTGGCGCCGCAGTCAACGTCATTGCCTCCCGTCTTGGCCTTGAGCCCCAGAGTTTAGGGGGACTCGGGCGCCGAATCGGGAAGGCGCGACGGGAGATTCTGCGTGGGTTACTTGGTCAGCGCGATGTACTTGGTCTCGAGGTATTCCTCGATACCCTCCGACCCGCCCTCACGGCCGAATCCGGATTCCTTGATGCCGCCGAACGGTGCGGCCGCATCGGAGATGACGCCGCGGTTGATGCCGACCATGCCGGACTCGATACCCTCGGCCACCCGCAGCGCCCGGTCCAGTGACTGGGTGTAAACGTAAGCGGCCAAGCCGTATTCGGTGTCGTTGGCCGCGGCCACACCCTCTTCCTCGGTGTCGAACCCGGTGATCGGCGCCACCGGACCGAACACCTCCTCCTTGAGGATCCGCGCGTCGGCGGGCACATCGGTGAGGACGGTGGCCGGGTAGAAGTTGCCCGGCCCACCGGGGGCGACGCCGCCGACCGCGACGGTCGCGCCGCGCGAGACCGCATCGGAGACCAGTTCCGTGACGGTGGAGACCTGCTTGGAATTGATCAGGGGGCCCAAGGTGGACGACGGGTCGATACCTTTGCCGAGGGTGAACTCGCTCATCCGCTTGACGAGTTTCTCGGTGAACTCCTCGCGCACCGAGTTGGCCACGTGGAAGCGGTTGGCCGCGGTGCAGGCCTCGCCACCGTTGCGCATCTTGGCCAGGATCGCGCCGTCGACCGCGGCGTCGACATCGGCGTCGTCGAACACGATGAACGGCGCGTTGCCGCCGAGCTCCATCGAAGTGCGCAGCAGGGTGTCGGCGGATTGCTTCACCAGGGCCTTGCCCACCCCGGTCGAGCCGGTGAACGTCAGCTTGCGCAGCCGGCCGTCGTCGAGGAGCGCGGTGGTGACCGCCCTGGGGTCAGTGGTCGGCAGCACCGAGAGCACGCCCTTGGGCAGGCCGGCCTCGTCCATCAGCTTGGCCAGCAACAGCATGGTCAGCGGAGTTTCCTGCGCGGGTTTGACGATCATCGTGCAGCCGGCGGCGAACGCCGGGCCCATCTTTCGGGTGCCCATCGCGAGCGGGAAGTTCCACGGCGTGATCGCGTAACACGGGCCGACGGCCTGCTGGGTGACCAAGATGCGGCCGGTGCCGGCCGGGGCCGGGGTGAAGCGTCCGGCGATGCGCACCGCCTCCTCAGAGAACCAGCGGAAGAACTCGGCGCCGTAGGTGACCTCACCCTTGCTCTCGGCGAGCACCTTGCCCATCTCCAGCGTCATCAACGCGGCGATGTCGTCGGCCCGTTCGGTGATCTTCTCGAACACCGAACGCAGGATCTCGCCGCGGGTGCGGGGTGCGGTCGCGGCCCATTCGGCCTGCACGGCACACGCTGCGTCCAGCGCAGCGACCGCGTCGTCGGGGGTGGCATCGGCGACCGTGGCCAGCACCTGATCGTCGCTCGGGTCCAGCACGTTGAACGTCGAGGCGGCCTGGCGCTCCTCACCGCCGATCCACAGTCCTGTGGGCACGGATGAAATCAAGTCTTCAAAGGCCATACATCAATCATGTACACCTTCGATTCGAGCGCCGCACTATGGTCAACAGAATGAGTGCTGACATCACCGCAACCCCGGCCTGGCAGGCCTTGTCGAAGCACTACGACGAGATCAGGGATGTCCACCTGACGGATCTGTTCGCCGAGGATCCCGACCGCGGAACCGAGTTGGTACTGACCGTCGGCGATCTCTACATCGATTACAGCAAGCACCGCGTCACGCGCCGGACGTTGGAGTTGCTCACCGATCTGGCCCGCGCGGCCGGACTGGAGGCCCGGCGCGATGCGATGTTCGCCGGTGAGCACATCAACACCTCCGAGGACCGCGCGGTGCTGCACACCGCCCTGCGGTTGCCTGCCGATGCCTCGCTGACCGTCGACGGCCAGGACGTGGTCGCCGACGTACACGAGGTGCTGGCCCGGATGGGCGAATTCACCGACCGGTTACGCAACGGCGACTGGACAGGCGCCACCGGCCAACGCATCAAGACCGTCGTCAACATCGGCATCGGCGGGTCGGACCTGGGTCCGGTGATGGTGTACGACGCGCTGCGCCACTACGCCGACGTCGGCATCGCCGCCCGCTTTGTCTCCAACGTCGACCCGGCCGACCTGGTCGCCACGCTGGCCGACTTGGACCCGGCCACAACGCTTTTCATCGTCGCATCGAAGACGTTCTCCACGCTCGAGACGCTGACCAACGCCACCGCCGCACGCCGCTGGTTGGTCGACGCCCTGGGTGACGAGGCGGTGTCCAAGCACTTCGTCGCGGTGTCCACCAACGCGAAGCTGGTGAGTGAGTTCGGAATCGACACCGACAATATGTTCGGGTTCTGGGACTGGGTCGGTGGGCGGTACTCGGTGGACTCGGCGATCGGGCTGTCGGTGATGGCGGCGATCGGCCGGGAGCGGTTCGGCGAGTTCCTGGCGGGCTTCCACCTGGTCGACGAGCACTTCCGCACCGCGCCCCTGATCGAGAACGCGCCGGCGCTGCTCGGCCTGATCGGTCTGTGGTACTCGAATTTCTTTGGCGCACAGACGCGTGCGGTGCTGCCGTACTCCAATGACCTGTCGCGGTTTGCCGCCTATCTGCAGCAGTTGACGATGGAGTCCAACGGCAAGTCGGTGCAGTCGGACGGCACCCCGGTGACGACCGACACCGGTGAGATCTTCTGGGGCGAGCCGGGAACCAACGGCCAGCATGCCTTCTATCAGCTGTTGCATCAGGGCACCCGGTTGGTGCCTGCCGATTTCATCGGCTTCTCCCAGCCCACCGATGACCTACCCACGGCCGACGGCACCGGCAGCATGCATGACCTGCTGATGAGCAACTTCTTCGCCCAGACCCAGGTGCTGGCGTTCGGGAGAACCGCCAAAGACATTGCCGCCGAAGGGACTTCCGCTGACGTCGTCCCGCACAAGGTGATGCCCGGAAACCGACCGACGACGTCAATCCTGGGGACGAGATTGACGCCGTCGGTGGTAGGTCAGCTGATCGCCCTATACGAACACCAGGTGTTCACCGAGGGAGTGATCTGGGGGATCGACTCCTTCGATCAATGGGGTGTCGAACTGGGCAAGACCCAGGCCAAGGCCCTGCTGCCGGTGATCACCGAACCGGAGTCACCTGAGCGGCAATCCGATTCGTCGACCGATGCGCTGGTGCGCCATTACCGTGCGGAGCGCGGGCGCTCGGCCTAGGGTCTGACCGTCATCCCGGCTCAGCCGGGAAGATCAATGGTTCGGCACGGCCCGCCCGGCACACAGGCGACGCCGCCACCGGGCCCTGCCTCGGCCCACGGTCCGCCCGGCACACCGGCCGAGACGTGGCCGTCAGACCCGGCCTGAGCCCCGGGGCCACCGGGAACCTCGGCGCCCGCGCCCTGCGGGCCGGCCGACGGAGTACACGGCGTGCCATCCGGGTTGTAGCAGCCAGGCGCCGGCGGGGCGGGCGGCGGCGGTCCGGGCTCGGCGAAAGCCACCGGGGCGAAGGCCACGGCACCCGCCGCAGCGCCGGTGAACAACATCGTGGAAATCAACTTTGTGGACATGCCAGTGGGCTACCCGCGTTCGTTTCGGGCTCAAACCTCGCGTCGACCGACAGTGGCCCGGATCATTCGGGATGATTCAACATGATCTTCAGCGGGAACCCAGGGGCCGTTATCTGTAAATGTGGCCCGACCGAACTGGAGTTTCCACGATGTCAACAAACCGGCTCACCTTGACGACCTGCACGAGCGGTACCTGGCCATCCCTCCGAAAGTGGTCGATGACAGTCGGGATGGGCGTGGCGCTCACCGCGGCACCGCTGCTTGTGGGGTGCGGTTCGAGTGAAGACACCGCCCCGACGACATCGTCACTGACCACCACAACCGTCACCACCACGATGGAGACGTCGCCGGCTCCGGCCACCGGTGGTGAAGGCGCAGTCCCCGGCGGACCCACCGGCGGTGGCGGTGCCGAAGGTGGCGGCGGGTCCATTCCCGGCGGACCCACCGGCGGCGGTGGTCCCGAGGGTGGCGGCGGCTCCATTCCCGGCGGACCCACCGGCGGCGGCGGCCCCGGTGGCGGCGGCGGCTCCATTCCCGGCGGACCCACCGGTAGCGGCGGCCCCGGTGGCGGCGGCGGCTCGATCCCCGGCGGCCCGACCGGTGGCGGCGGCCCCGGCGGTGGCGGCGGTTGCCTTCCCGGCGTGGGCTGCGTGCAGGTTCCGGCTCCCTGACCTAACGCGGACGGCTCAGGCGAAGCGCTTGGTGTACTTCGGTGGCAGCAAGCGCATCACCTGGGTCAACGGCGCCCACGGCCAACGCGGGACGACGGCCCGGCCCTTTTCCTTCTCGATGGCCTCGACCATGGCCCGCACCCCGGTCTCGTTGTCGACCATCAACATGGTGGTCGCCGATTTGGCCGTCATCTCCGACTCGATGTAGCCCGGTTCGACGACGGTCACCCGGATCGGCCCTTTGTCGTACTCGGCGCGCAGCGACTCGCCCAGCGAGGTCATACCGGCCTTGCTCGCGCAGTAGGCGGCCTTCCCGCCGGGCACACCCGTGTTGCCCAGCACCGACGAGATCAGCACCAGATGACCGCTGCCGGACTTTTTGAACATCTCCAGCGCGGTTTCGATCTGCACCAGTCCGGCGATCAGATTGGTTTCGATGGTCGCCTTGTTCGCCCACGGTTTGCCCTCGCCGAGTGGCCAGCCCTTGCCGATGCCCGCGTTGACGATCACGCGATCGATGCCGCCCAGTTCCTCGGACAACTCACCGAACACCCGCGGCACCGCCTCGTGGTCGTTGACGTCCAACGCCGCGACCGCGATCTTGATATACGGATGCCGATCGGCCAGCTCGGCCTTGAGCTCATCGAGCCGGTCGGTGCGGCGAGCACACAGCGCCAGGTCACGGCCCTTGGCCGCGAACTGGCGGGCCATGCCCGCGCCCAGTCCAGAGCTGGCGCCGGTGATGAGGATCTTCTGACGGGTCATCGCTGCAGGATAACCGAGTTAGACAACTGTCAAAAATGCGGACCGCTACTTGAGTAACCGGGACATCCGCCGGTCGGCCAGCACCTTGCCGCCGGTCTGACACGTCGGGCAGTACTGGAACGACTTGTCGGCAAAAGACACCTCCCGCACGGTGTCTCCGCACACCGGGCACGGCAGCCCGGTCCTGGCATGCACCCTCAAGCCGGACCTCTTCTCCCCCTTCAACGTCGCGGCCTGCTGACCGACCGACCGGGACACCGCATCGGTGAGCACCGTGATCATCGCGTCGTGCAGCGCTCCGAGTTGGGCATCGGTGAGCTTGCCCGCGGTGGCGAAGGGCGACAGCTTGGCCACGTGCAGGATCTCGTCGCTGTAGGCGTTGCCGATGCCGGCGATCACCTTTTGATCGGTGATCACGGTCTTGATCCGGCCCGAATTCCCGGCCAGCACGCTCCCCAGCCCGGCGGCATCGAGTGACAGGGCATCTGGGCCCAGCGAGGCGATCTGCGGGACATCCAGCGGATCGCCGACCACCCACACCGCCAACCGTTTCTGGGTTCCGGCCTCGGTCAAATCGAAGCCGACCCCCTCGTCCAGATGCACGCGCAGCGCGATCGGCCCCTTCCCTGAGGGCTTGAGCGGCGTCGGCGACAGCTTGTCCGACCAACGCAGCCAACCCGCCCGCGACAGATGCGTGATCAGGTGCCAGGGGCCGACTTCGAGACCGAGGTACTTACCCCAGCGGTTCGCCCCGGTCACGGTCTGGCCGTGCAGCGCCGTCGTCGGCGGATCGAACGTCTTGAGCACCGACAACGCGGCCACGTCGATCCGGGTGACCTCGCGGCCGGTGGCATGCCGGCGTAGATGATCGGCCAGCGCCTCGACTTCGGGCAGTTCGGGCATGGGTCCAGTGTGTCAGCGAAACGCCGCGCATGCTGTAAACATGTCCGACCGCCCGGCTCCCCGAGCGACCACTCATCCCCTGCGCGGCATCTTCGTGATCAACAGTGTCCCGCGTCGCTGGCCGTTCGCCCTGCGCGCCGGAATCTGCATGGCAGTACCGGTTCTGGTGGGTTGGCTGGCCGGTGACACCACCGCCGGTCTGATCGCCACCATCGGTGGATTCACCTCGCTGTACGGCGGTGGTCGCCCTTACCTGAATCGCGGCGCGTATCTCGCCGTGATCGCGGTGTGCTTTGCCGCCGCGGTGGCGCTGGGCGATTGGGCGTCCTCGGCGCCGTGGCTGGGCGTGCTGACGGTGACGATCATCGCCGCGTTGGCCACCCTGGTCTGCCATGCCCTGTCCGTCGGACCGCCCGGGGCGTACATGTTGGTGCTGGCCTGCGCGGCCGGCACCGGTACGCCGGCGACACTGCACCTGAGCCCGGCCCATCACGCCACGCTGGTGTTGGCCGGCGGCGCGTTCGCCTGGTTGGTCCACATGTCGGGCGCGTTGGTTCGGCCCCGCGGTCCCGAGAAGGCCGCGGTGGCCGCGGCCGCGGGCGCCGTCGCGGCCTACATCGAAAACCCCACGGGCGATACCCGGCATAAAGCGGCGTTGTTGCTGCACGCCGCATGGGTCACGTTGGTCAACTACCAACCGGTGCAACCCAAGCCCGATCGGGCACTGTATCGGTTGCGGGTCGTCAACCGGCGCCTGCACGTGTTGTTCGCCGAGGCGATGAGGGCCGCTGACATGGGTGTGCCCGCTCCGCCCGATGGCGCCGCCCTGGCCCGGCACCTGGCCACGGTGCCCGCCGACGCGGTCACCGATGAGCATGGCGCCGAAGGGGTTCCGCTGGGCCGGCCGAGCGTGCTGCGCTTGCTGCGCCGGGCGGTGACGCCGGGTTCGGTGTCCCTGCAGTTGGCCGCGCGGGTCGGCGTGGCGGTGCTGATCTCGGGCGTCATCGCGGTGCTGATGTCGCAGGCCCTGACGATGACGCATGCGTACTGGGCCATGGCGGCCGCTGTCCTCATGCTGCACCAGGGCTTCGACTGGCAGCGCACGCTGACCCGCAGCGTCGAGCGGACACTGGGCACCTGGCTGGGGCTCGGCGTGGCCGGGGCGATTCTGGCCCTGCACCCGCAGGGTTTATGGCTCGTGCTCGTGATCGGTGCCCTGCAGTTCGTCATCGAGATGTACGTGGTGCGCAACTACACCCTGGCCGTCGTGTTCATCACGCCCGCCGCGCTCACGATCGCCTCCGGCGGCGTGCGCGTCGCGAACCTCGGCGAGCTGCTGCTCACCCGCGGCAGCGACACGCTGATCGGCTGTGCGGTGGCGCTGGCGGTGTACTGGGCCACCCAACGTCTGCGCCATCCGACCGGCCTGCCCACGGCGATCACCGGCACGTTGGAGGCGATCACCGCGACGCTGCCGCACCTGGCGGCCGCAGACGTCAGCTCCCCGGCGGCCCGGGCCGAACGTCGTGATCTGCAACTGCGGGTGATGGAGTTACTGCCCGCTTACGACGCGAGTGTCGGCGGATCGGCAACGCAACGCCTTGGGGCCGAAGGGATGTGGCCGACGGTGGTGGCTACCGAACAGCTCGCGTACCGCACGTTGGCCGCGTGTTGGGCCGCTGAGCATGACGGCGGCACCGACACCGGAATGCGCGCGGCCGCCGACACCGCCGAGGCGCTGCGAGAACAGGTTTCGGTCCTACGCGACGGCCTTGACGAACGACAGTAGCCAGCTCACCACCGACAGCACGATCGCCGCCCAGATGGCGGTCCACCAGAACTGATCGATATGCAGGCCCCAGCCGGTGGTGTTGTCGGTGATCCACGAGGTGATCCACAACATCAGCGCATTGATCACGATGTGGAACAGGCCGAGGGTGAGGATGTAGAGCGGGATCGACAGGATCTGCACGATCGGCTTGATGAACGCGTTGACCAGTCCGAAGATCACCGCGACGACGAAGATGATGCCGACCCTGGAGATCGTCGAGTCGCCGCCGACGAAGCTCATCCCCGGCACGATGAGGGTGACCACCCAGAGGGCTACTCCGGTCAATGCGGCGCGCAGCAGAAATGAGCTCATGGGCGCTCAGTCTGCCGAGCGCAGCAGGTACGTGTCCATGATCCAGCCATGGCGGGTTCTGGCGTCCGCACGCGCAGCTACGATCTCGTCGCCGATCTCGCCGACCGTTCCCGCGTAGAGCAACTCATCCGGCGTGCCCAGATAGGCGCCCCACCAGATCCGGGTCTGTGGCGGGCACTGCTGAAATGAGCAGTCGGCGTCGAGCATCACCACGGCGCTTCCGGTCAATCCGTGCTCGCGCAATTGACGGCCGGTCGTGATCAGCACGGGTTCGCCGACGTCGTTGAGCGGGATGCGATGCCGGGCGGTCAGCACCTGGATGGCGGTGATGCCCGGGATGACGTCGTACTCGAAATCCACGTACGCGGCCACTTTGTCCAGGATTCGCAGCGTGCTGTCGTACAGCGACGGGTCGCCCCAGGCCAGAAAGGCCCCGATGCCGTCGGGCCCGAGTTCGGTTTCGATGGCTGCCGCCCAGATCCGGGCGCGCTCGGCATGCCAGTCGGCCACCACCTGGCGATAGCCGGCAACGTCGTCGGCCGCGGCGCGCGGCGGGTCGACCAGTTCGACGAACCGGTAGCCGTCGGGATCGGTGATGAACCGGTCGCAGATCTGCTTGCGTACCGCGACGAGGTCGTCGGTCGCTTCCGCTGTCCGTCCTCCTCGCGTGCGGGACCGGCGCGGGCCCTTGTCCATCGCGAAGAACACCTGGGTGTCGTTGAGCGCGGAAATGGCCTGGGCCGTCACGAAGTCCGGATCACCGGCCCCGATTCCGATGACGTGGATACGACGCACGCCTGGAAGGTTAACCGAAACGAAACCGGGTACTCGAAGTATCCGGTACCCGGGGTATTGACATCTCGCGTTGTCGGTACCTACCGTCGAGCCAAGGGGGCACATGATGAAGGGACGTCAACGGTGACAGCTTCCGTCAGATCCACCGGTTCGGCCACCGCCGCGACGCGGGACGCGTTTTCCGAGCGCCTGCTCAAGGGGTCTGTGCGCAAGTCGTACGCGCCGGTCGTCGACATCGACTGGGATGCACCGCTGGACCCGGACAAGTTCTTCCTGCCGCCGCGGATCGTGTCACTGTACGGAACCCCGTTGTGGGACAAGATGTCCCGTGAAGAGCAGATCGAGCTGTCCCGACAGGAGCTGGCCAACACGCTGTCGGCGGGCATCTGGTTCGAGAACATCCTCAACCAGTCACTGCTGCGCAAGATGATGCATCAGGATCCGACCTCGCATTCCACCCACTACGAGCTCACCGAACTCGGCGACGAGACCCGGCACATGGTGATGTTCGGCAAGGCCATCGACAAGATCGGCGCCAAGCCGGTGCGCCCGCGGCTCTACCAGCGCATCATCATCAACTCGCTGCCGTTCGTCTTCCGCGGCTCGGTGCTGTGGGTGGCCGCGCTCGTCGGTGAGGAGATCTTCGACTCGCTGCAGCGTCAGATGATGGACGACCCCGAGCTGCAGCCGATGGTGCAGCGGCTCATGCGTATTCACGTCACCGAGGAAGCTCGGCACATCCAATTCGCGCGCGACGGGCTGCGTAAGCGCACGCCGTCGATGCCCTGGTACAAGCGGGCCTGGGTGGCCAACCTCAACGGCGCAGGCGGGCCGTTCTTCCGCTACCTGTTCACCAACAAGGTGCAGTACGCCCGGGTCGGTCTCGACGCCCGTGCGGCCCGTCGCATGGCCCGGGCCAGCGCCCACCGCCGTGACGTGCAGATCTCCGGCTTCGCACCGCTGGCGGCCTTCCTCGAAGAGGTCGGCCTGATGGGTCGCATCGGTCGCCGGATGTGGCGGCGGGCCGGCTTCCTGCCGCCTCGCACCCCAGACGGCCACACCGCTCTGCCGGCCGGTCCCGCGGATGCCGACGACAGCGTGACCGAAGAGATGTACGACGGGTTCGCCATTCTCGACGCCGGAGGCGGTGACCGCCGGGTCCACGTGCGGTTGGCCGGTCATCTCGTTCCGATCGACGGCCGATTCCATTGGCGCGGAACGATCCTCGATGCACCGGACACGCTGGCCCCGGGAGCCGTCCGGATCAGCATCGGCACCCGCACGGTCGACGCCCGCATCACCGAACGCACCTCGCAGGGCACGCATTCGATCGTCGGCGTCGGCGAACCGCCCTTCGAGCTCGATTCCGTGAACGTCACCGCCGCCGGGTGAACATCGCGCGGCCGAGCAACCCGGCCGCGAACACCGCGCCGCCGATCCCAGAGATCAACAGCGGCAACTGGCCGGGCTGACCTGGAACGGCAGTCCAGGCCAGCCCGGCCCACACCCCGGCGCCCAGCACGGCAAAACCGCTGAGCCCCTGGAAAACTCCTTGTGCACTGCCCTGCAGATCGGCACCGACCAGCGACGACACCCAAGCCTTGCCGACCCCGTCGGTGCAACCGGTGAACAGGCCGTAGAACCCGATCAGCAGCCAGGCCACCAGCGGGTCGGTGGTCAGCCCCAACCCGGCGTAACCGATCGCGAAGAACACCAGGCCGATCCCGAACACCGGTAGTCGCCCGATCCGGTCGGCCAGCAGCCCGGCCGGGAAGCTGGAGATCGCGTACACCGCGTTGTAGGTGACGTAGGCCAGGATGACCTCGACGACCGAGAAGCCGATCTCGTTGAGCCGCAACAACAACAGCGCGTCGGGGAAATTCACCAGCCCGAACGCCACCAGCACCGCCGTCACCCGCCAGTAGCGGCCGGGCAGCTCACGCACACGAGCGAACACCGGCTGACGGACCGACTCGACGCGCCGGCCCTTCGCCCCGTCCCCTTTTGAGGCCAGGAACACCAACCCCACACTCAGCACCGCCGGCACCACAGCCACCCACAGCAGCGGCGCGATCTGATGGTCGAGCAGCTCGTAGCCGGCCAACCCCAGCAGCGGCCCGACCACCGCACCGAAAGTGTCCATGGCCCGGTGGAATCCGAATACCCGGCCCCGGGCCGCGTCGTCGATATCGGCGACCAGCAACGCGTCTCGCGGCGCCCCGCGGATCCCTTTGCCCAGGCGGTCGACCACCCGGCCGGCCAGTACCCCGGACCACGTGCTCGCCGCGGCCACCATGACCTTGCCCAGAGCCGCCATGCCGTAGCCGGTGGCGATCAACGGCCGCTTGGCGTATCGGTCCCCGAGCGGGCCGGCGGCCAGCTTCGTCATCGCCGCCGCGCCCTCGGCCGCGCCCTCCACCGCACCGACCACCGCCGGCGGGGCGCCGAGCACGGCGGTCAGATAGATGGGCAGCAGCGGGTAGAGCAGTTCGCTCGCGGTGTCCTGCAGGAAGGACACCGCCGAGAGCACCCGGACGTTGCGGGTCAGCCACGCAGGCACCCGGTCATCATGCCTGCCCGATCCGCCCCACAGAACTAGAACACGTTCTAGTGTGTACGGCATGCGGTTCACCTACGCCGAAGCCATGACCGATCCCACCTACTACATCCCGTTGGCCCAGGCCGCTGAGGCCGCCGGCTATCACGCCATGACGATCGCCGACAGCGTCGCCTACCCCTTCGAATCCGACTCGAAGTACCCGTACACCCCCGACGGCAACCGGGAGTTCCTCGACGGCAAGGCCTTTGTGGAAGCCTTCGTGATGGCGTCGGCACTGTGCGCGGTCACCACCACGCTCAAGTTCAACTTCTTCGTCCTCAAGCTGCCGATCCGCCCGCCGGCCCTGGTGGCCAAGCAGGTCGGCTCGCTCAACGCGTTGTTCGACAACCGGCTGGGCCTCGGCGTGGGCACCAGCCCGTGGCCCGAGGACTACGAACTGCTCGGCGTGCCGTTCGCCCGCCGCGGCAAGCGGATGGACGAGTGTATCGACATCATCCGCGGCCTGACCACCGGCGAATACTTCGAGTACCACGGCGAGTTCTACGACATCCCCAAGACGAAGATGACCCCGGCGCCGTCGAAGCCGGTGTCGATCCTGGTCGGTGGGCATGCCGAAGCGGCATTACGTCGCGCCGCCCGCAACGACGGCTGGATGCATGGTGGCGGCAGCCCCGAGGAACTCGACCAGCTGTTGACGCGGTTGAACCAGATCCGTGAGGAAGAGGGGCAGACCGGAGATTTCGAGATCCACGTGATCTCCGGTGACGCGTTCACCCTCGACGGCATCAAACGGTTGGAGGACAAGGGCGTCACCGACGTGATCGTCGGCTTCCGCCTGCCCTACATCAAGGGCGACGACACCGAGCCGCTGGACCGCAAGATCCGGCACCTGGAGAAGTTCGCCGAGAACGTCATCGCCAAGGTCTAGCCCAAGCTTTTGCGCGGTTTTCCACACCAGGGTCGCGGCCGGCGCCGATCCACCGCCCAGGTGTGGAAAGCGGCGGGCTTGGCGTCATGAATTTGAGGGAACACTCGCCGCGCCGTTAGCGTTGCACCCGCCGTTCTCGCCAACGCTGTCCGAGAGCTCCAGTCCGCGAACCTCGGAAAGCCTGCCTCACATGACGTCCTCTCTCGACCATGCCCGCGCCGTCGTCGCCCCCGATCCCATGGTGCGCATGCTCGCGGTGTTCGCCCTGGCCCTCGGCGGCTTCGGGATCGGCACCACCGAGTTCGTCGCGATGGGGCTGCTGCCCGACATCGCCGCCGGCTTCGGGATCAGTGAGCCGACCGCGGGCCACGTCATCTCTGCCTATGCCCTGGGTGTCGTCGTCGGTGCGCCGGTGATCGCGGCACTCACCGCACGGTGGCCGCGTAAAGCATTGCTGCTCACCCTGATGGTGGTGTTCACCCTCGGCAATCTGGCCAGCATGCTGGCGCCCAGCTATCCGGCGTTGGTCATCGCACGGTTCGTCGCCGGCCTGCCACACGGTGCGTTCTTCGGTATCGCCGCACTCGCCGCCGCACATCTGATGGGTCCGCAAAACCGCGCCAAAGCCGTGGCGTATGTGTTGTGCGGTCTGACCGTCGCCACCGTGTTGGGTGTGCCGCTGGCGTCCTGGCTGGGTCAATCATGGGGCTGGCGAAGCGCGTTCGGCCTGGTCGTGGCCATCGGGCTGATCACCGTGACCGCGCTGTGGCGATGGCTGCCCGAGCACCTGCGGTCCATGCACGTCACCAGCCCGCTGACCGAGCTCGGCGCGCTGCGCCGCCCGCAGGTCTGGCTGGCCGTCCTCGTGGGCATGATCGGCTTCGGCGGGATGTTCGCGGTGTACACCTACATCAGCACCACGATGACGGATGTGACCGGTTTGCCGCGGTCGCTGGTCCCGGTGGCGCTCATGGTGTTCGGCCTCGGCATGGTGTGCGGCAACCTGATCGGTGGCCGGTTGGCCGATGCCTCGGTGGTCCGGGCGCTGTACCTGTCGCTGGGCGCCCTGGCCGTCCTGCTGACCGCCTTCTCGCTGGGATCGCACAGCCCGTGGACCGCGCTGCCGCTGTTGTTCGGCGTGGGCATGGCCGGCTCCGCAGTCGGGCCGGCGCTGCAGACCCGACTGATGGACGTCGCGCACGATGCGCAGACGCTGGCCGCCGCGCTCAACCATTCCGCGCTCAACATCGGTAATGCCACCGGCGCCTGGGTGGGCGGTCTGGTGATCGCGGCGGGCCTCGGTTACACGGCTCCGGCGGCAGCCGGCGCGCTGCTGGCCGTCGGCGGCCTGGCGGTCTTCACGGTGTCGGTGTTACTGCAGAAGCGGACCGCCACCCGGTGATGTCGGCGGGATGATGTGGACCGCGGCCTCTTCGGCGGAGGCCGCGCCGCCGTCGATACCGACATCGGTGCCGAACAGTTCGGCCTCGTCGTCCACACCGAAGCCCGCATCCGGGGCGACCAGTCGGCCCGAACGCCGATCACCGACCTCGTCGTCGCCGGCCTGCTCGTCGGGGGTGTCGGAGTCATCGAGTTGCATGGCGGGATCGGGCTCTTCGGCCGCCAACAGCTCGTCGAGGGATTCGTCCTCGCCTGGCTTGAGCCAACGCTCGGGCGGCGAGTAGCCCTCGTCGAGCAGATCGTCCACACCCCGGTCGATCAGGGTGTCCTCCTGAGTCAACTGGTCTTCGTCGTCGACGCTGTACCCGTCAGTACTCATCTTTCAACGATGGCACATTCCGGCGGCCGCCGACACCAGCACGGCGTCGCCGGGACCAACGGACGGAACCCTGAGAAATTCCGCAATTTCAGCTGAGAATTGTGGAATTTTCGAACCGAATCCCCAATTAAACGTCATAGGCAGTAACCGAAAGTTGCGGGACTTGCGGTGCGGCCTACGACGGAGGGTTGGGAAATGAAGTCATATACCATCGCCACATTGGCCGCGGGCACGTTGACCGCGGGAGTTTTTCTCGGGGGCGTCGCCGCGGCCGCTCCGACCGGACAGTCGGCCGAACAGACCGTGAAAAGTCTGCAGACCAGCGGATATCACGTCATCGTCAACCGTACGGGCGCGGCCCCGCTGGCCGATTGCACGGTGCTCGGGGTGCGTCAGGGACAAACCATTGCCACCAACGACTCCAGGGGCGGCAGTTCGATAAACACCACCGTCATTTCGAAGACGGCATATGTCGACGTCGCCTGCTGAGTGGGAATAAAGCCGGGCACATATTTGTTTTCAGCCGCCAGACCGGATTTAGCCGGTTTGGATAAGCCGACGCCTGCAATCGGCCGCACAATTCGCGCGGCCGATTGTTTGCGTTCCGCCCCGATCACCTCCCACGGGGTTGTCGGTGCGTCGGCGTACAGTACCGAACATGAGTTCGATATTGGTTTCCGAGAGGGACATCGAGCGGACGATCGTCGGTGACGCGCTCGATCACCTGAACGCAGCTTGCAAAGAAATCGACGCGCTGTCGGTGCACGCACTGACACGCTCGGAGCTACAGGAGGTCCTGAGCCGGCTCAGCGCCGGGGAGAAACGGTTGGCCACCGCCCAGCAGCGGCTGCTCGGGCGGATGGTTGCCACCGACAACGTCTCGCCGCCTCGATTCGACCCGGTCGCGGTGCTCGCCAGGCGGCTTCGGATCTCGCCTGCCGAAGCGCAGCGCCGGATTGCAGCGGCCAGTCCACCTTCGGGCTGACATCGCCGGCTGACATCGACCCGGAGTTCGGTAGCGGCACGAGTTGGGTATCCGACTCGTCGTGGCATTCGACATCACGCCCACCGCCGCCCAGCACGACCTGGCCCGACGTGCCCATGAGTTCGCCGAGCAGGTCGTGCGCCCGGTCGCCGCCGACTACGACCAACGCCAAGAGTTCCCGTGGCCGGTGCTCGAAGAAGCGGCGGTGCGCGGCTTCTACAACCCGCTGTTCTATCGCGATCTTATCGGCGACCCGAGCGGACTGTCTCTCCCAATGTTCATGGAGGAACTGTTCTGGGGTTGCGCCGGGATCGGCCTGGCCGTCGTGATGCCGGCACTGGCGTTGTCGGCAATCGGTCAAGCCGCCTCACCCGAACAGATGCTGCAGTGGGCGCCCGAATGCTTCGGCACCCCCGGTGATCTGAAACTCGCCGCGCTGGCGATCTCCGAACCCGAGGGCGGCAGCGATGTGCGCAACCTCCGCACGTACGCGGTGCGCGACGGCTCCGGTCCCGAAGCGGACTGGATCATCAACGGCCACAAGATGTGGATCGGCAACGGCGGTATTGCCAACGTGCACGTGGTCAACGCGGTCGTCGACAAAGAACTCGGACACAAGGGGCAGGCGCTGTTCGTCGTGGAACGCGGCACACCAGGCCTGGAGATGGTGCGCAAACTCGACAAGCTCGGCTGCCGGGCCTCGCACACCGCCGAGCTCAAGTTCGACAACGTCCGGGTCCCGGCCGCCAATCTGCTCGGTGGCCACGACAAACTCGAGTACAAGCTGGCCCGGGCCCGTGAGGCGGTCGAAGGCGGCAGGCGTTCCGGCTCCGCCACGCTGGGCACCTTCGAGCAGACCCGCCCGATGGTGGCCGCCCAGGCACTCGGAATCGCCAGGGCGGCTTTGGAATACGCGACGGAGTACGCGAACCGCCGGGAGGCCTTCGGGGCACCGATCATCGACAACCAGGGCATCGCGTTTCCCCTCGCCAACCTGGCCACCCAGATCGACGCGGCCCGGCTGCTCACCTGGCGGGCGTCCTGGATGGCCGCCACCGGCGTGCCGTTCGAGCGTGGTGAGGGGTCGATGTCCAAGCTGGCCGCCAGCGAGGTGGCCGTGCGGGCCACCGAGCAGGCGATCCAGACCATGGGCGGCTGGGGCTACATCACCGATCACCCGGTGGAGAAGTGGTATCGGGATGCCAAGCTGTACACGATCTTTGAGGGCACCAGCGAGATCCAGCGCATCGTCATCGCACACGCCCTCGGCGCCGCTGATGGCAAGCCACCACTGCACGTCGACCTTGAGCCCTCCGGCGGGCCGTTGAACCGGTGGTTCGGCCGTGGCACGCCGCTGCGCACGCGAGCGGCCGGCGCGGCGTTGTCGGCCAAGGACCGGGTGCCCGAACCGGTGATGCGGTTGGCGATGAAAGTGTTGCAACCGCCCCGGAAGTGAATGCGGGCGTGCCGTTGGCCGCGGGTCGTGTGCCGGTTGCCTATCCTCGACAGGTGACCGACGCCTCGCATCTGGACAACAACGTCGTGATCATCCACACCGACGGCGGCTGCCGCCCCAATCCGGGCCCCGGCGGCTGGGGTGCGGTGCTGCGCCACCGCGAGCACGTGCGGGAGATGTACGGCGGCGACCCGGGGATCACCAGCAACAACCGGATGGAGCTGATGGCGCCGATCATGGCGCTGGAGGCACTGACCCGGCCCGTGGTGGTGCACCTGCACACCGACAGCACCTATGTCCGCAACGGCATCACCAAATGGGTGCTCGGCTGGGAACGCAACGGTTGGCTGACCGCCGCGAAGCAGCCGGTGAAGAACGTCGACCTGTGGCAGCGCCTGCAGGCCGCCTGCCTGCGGCACCAGGTCGAGTGGTTCTGGGTGAAGGGGCACTCCGGGGTCGTCGACAACGAGTTGGCCGACGTGCTGGCGACGCGGGGCCTGCGGGAAGCGCTCGAGGGTTCACCCGTCGCGTAGCCGGTTCAGGGTCCGAGCAGCGCTAGGGGCACGACAACGACACCGTCCGGTCTGCGGTAGGCGAACTCTCCGGTCGTCACGACCACGCTTGCGGCGAGGCGATCTCCGACCTGGCCACGGAGCCAGTGGAGATGGCGGACGTCACGGTCGGTGACCGTTGCTGCCAATTTGACCTCGACGGCCACGATCCGGCGATCTTCTCCCTCCACGATCAGATCGATCTCGCGCTCGGTGTTCTTCGTCCGCAGGTGACCAATCTGGGCGTTGGAAGCACCCGCGTAAATGCGCACGCTCTGTGTCACAAGCGATTCGAACAGCGCCCCGAGCCAGGTCCCCGTTGCGTGGGAGACCCTGACACCGTCGCCTTGCAGCAAGCCGGCCTTGCCGATGCCGACGAGCCGAGCGGCGATCGCAGGGTCAACGAGATGGTGCTTAGGGGTTTGCGTGAGCCGTTTGAGAGGACTGAATGTAGGCACCCAGGCCGGCACAGGGTCGAGGACGAAGAGGCGTTGCAGATGGCGGCGGTAACTGTCGATGGTCTGCCGAGCGGGCTTGTCGGACTCCCCGGCAGTCGCAGCGTCGAGTATCGCCGTGAAGGAGGCATCAGTGCTGGTGGCGGCCCTAGGCCACCGGGCCGATTTAACAGATGGACGAAATCCTATTTAACAAATGGACGAGTTCCTATCATGCAAACAGGCGGAAGTACTGCGCCTGCGGACTCGAGTTGTCCTGGGTCCCGACCAGCTGGTCGTCTCCATCGAATTGACGGATATTCGCCTCGACTGAGGGGCTCGCTGTGCGACCGGAAGCTATGTGACTGCGGTGTTTCATTCCCACACCACCTCGTCGGGCGTCTTGTCCGTCCGCAATCCTCGCCAACTGGGTTGGCGCAGCCGGTGATCCGAGGTGCGCTCGCTGTAGCGCACCTCCCCCACCAACTCGGGCCGCACAAAGGTGACGCCCTTGGCATCCGGGCGCGGCAGCGGTTTGTCGAACGGGGATTCCTTGGTGTGCAGGGGTTCGAGGATGCCCTTGAGCTTGGCGAGTTCCTTGTCGGTGAACCCCGTTCCGACCCGCCCGACGAACTGCAGACCGTCAGCGCCGGGTATCCCGAGCAGTAGGGCACCGATGCCGCTGCTGCGGCCGCCCTCGCCCTGACGCCAACCCCCGATCACCGCTTCCTGGGTGTTCCAGATCTTGTCCTTGATCCACGACGCCGAGCGGCGGCCCGGCTGGTATGTCGAGTCCCGTTTCTTGGCGACGACGCCCTCGAACCGGTTCTCCCGCGCGTGCTCCATCGCTTCCGGGCCATCGCCGGCCAGCGGCTCGGGCACGATCAACCCGCCACCGGCGGCCAGTGCTTCCAACAGCTTTCGGCGGTCGGAGTACTTGGCGCGCAACAACGATCGTCCGTCGAGCCATAGGATGTCGAAGGCCCAGAACTCCACCCGGGTGGAGCGGGCCCGGTTCTGCATCTCACCGAAGCTGGGCACCCCGGAGTCATCCAGCGCCACCGCCTCGCCGTCCAGCACCACGTGGTGGTCGGCGAGATCAGCGGCCAGTGCCTCGAACTGCGGGTACTCGGCGGTGACGTCGCGGCCGCGGCGCGAACGCAGTTGCAGCCAACCGTGATCGACCTCGACCAGCAGCCGGTAGCCATCCCACTTGCCTTCAAACGCCCACTGGGAGGCCTTGAGTTTCGCCACCGACCCCTCAGTCGCCAGCATCGGCGAGAAATCCTTGGGGTCGGGGGCCGAGGCCTTCTGGTCCTTCATCCGGTGCGCGAGCCAGTTCTTGCCATCGGTCTGGATCAGTGCGTAACGCCCGTTGACCTTCTCGCCGTGCAGCGTGACGATCACTTCCCCACCCTTGTCCGGGCCGTCGGGCGAATGATCGCGGAACTTCTCGGCCTCGTAGGTGCCGGTGTCCCAGACGATGACCTTGCCGCCGCCGTACTCACCCTTGGGTATCTCACCGTGAAACGTCAGGTATTCCATCGGATGGTCTTCGGTATGCACGGCAAGGTGATTCACCGACGTGGTCTCGGGAAGATTCTTGGGCACCGCCCAGCTGACGAGCACTCCGTCGCGCTCCAAACGGAAGTCGTAGTGCAAGCGCCGGGCATGGTGTTCCTGGATGACGAACGCGTCGTTGTTGCCGGTCGTCGGCGCGTTCTTCGGTACCGGTTCCGGTGTCTTGGCGGCATCGCGCATGCTGCGGTAGGTGGTGAGCTTGTCGGCCACCGGCGCGTCCTCGTCCAGCCCGGCCAGCAGGTCACCGTCATCGGAAATCCGTTGCAGCACTTCGTCGAAGCGCAGGTGACGCAGATCCGGATCACCGACCTCGTCCCACGTGCGGGGCGCGGCCACCGTCGGATGATCGCGTCCGCGCAGTGAGTACGGGGCGATCGTGGTCTTGGCCGCGTTGTTCTGACTCCAGTCCAGGAACACCTTCTGGGCCCGCAGGCTGCGGGTCATGGTGGCGGTGACCAGTTTGGGCATCGACTGTTCCAGCTGCACGGCCACCCGCTTGGCCAGTACCGAAGCCCCGCGCGAACTGATCGGATCGGCCAGCGGCACATACAGATGCAGGCCCTTGCTGCCGCTGGTCAACGGATATGTCGTCAATCCGATATCGCTCATCAGTTCCCGCACCGCCTGGGCGACTTCGCACAGCTGGGGCATCGTGACGCCCTCGCCCGGATCGAGATCGAACACGATGCGGGTCGCCGGACCCTGGTTGCCCTCGGCATCGAACCGCCATTGCGGCACATGCACTTCCAGCGACGCTTGCTGGGCGATCCAGGCCAGGCCTTCGCGGGTGTTGATGATCGGGTACGAGGTGGTCCCGGACTTGTGCACGATGGTGCCGCGCTCAAGCCAGTCCGGGGCGGACGAGGCCAACTGCTTTTCGAAGAAGGACGACTCGGCGACTCCGTTGGGCCAGCGTTTGCGGGTCACCGGGCGCCCGGCGATGTGCGGCAGCATGACCTCGGCGACGCTGAGGTAATAGTCGAACACCTCGGCTTTCGTGGTGCCGGTGGCCGGGTAGAGCACCTTGTCGGGATTCGTCAGCCGAACCCGTTCATAACGCTCCATCTTCCCAACCTATACGTGACCACGGAAAGGTAGTTGTTCTCTCGCTTACCAGTCCATGCCCTTAGGAGAACGCAGTGGCGGAATGTGAAGTCGACGATATCCTCGCCGAGGTCAGCGGCGGGGAGGCCAGGTGGACGCCGGTCGCGGCAGGCTCAACTGAGCTGGCACAAATACCGCAGAACTGGCGACCGATCGCATCCGCGGCCACCGCAACCGAAAGATGTCGCCACGCACTGTCCCTGTGGGGCAGCGATTTCATGGCGCTTCTGCCCAGATTTACCCGCCGATTCCAGGACGAACTCACCGATGTCAGAGTCTTTCGCCGAGAACTTGGCGGTTTGTCCGAACACGTTCTCATCTACGTGGCGGGGCAAGCCAGGGACGGGTTTCCGGCATTGTGGCTCGGCTGGGATCCGGCCGTCCTCGGACAGCCCGAAGCGGAATTCTTCGGTTGTTTTCCGGCTGCGGTACAGGCATTTCTGCGCTACGTGCATCCGGGATTTACCGCCCAGGATTGGCAGTCTTACGGAATCAGGCGCCCCGATACGTGGGAGAGCCTCGACGGATATGACTGGTTTCCGAGGGAGAGTTTCGCCGCGATCAGGTCCGAACCCTCGCAACTGATGTGGTTCACGAAAGATTCAGGGCAGCTCTACTACTGCGTGAACAGCAGCCTCCCGTCCGGACGGGTGACACTTGCCTACGAAGGCAGTTTTGACCCGCCGAGCGACTTCGCCGCGGAGCTCGACGAGCTCCTGAGGCGTCGCTGGGACGAGCAGTGACAACGACACCTGCACGGCCGGCCATCGACAAATCCAGCCTCGGATGGCCGATTGCCTGCCCTAGCATGAAGACATGAGCCGAGCCCTGGTCATCGGTGAAGCGTTGATCGACATCGTCGAGAGCAACGGCAGCGTCATCGGCGAATATGTCGGCGGCAGCCCGCTCAACGTCGCCGTCGGCTTGAGCCGGCTGGGCCGTGGCGTGGACTTTCTCACCCACATCGGCGAGGACGTCCACGGTGAGCGCATCATCGACTATCTGAAATCCGCTGGGGTACAGCTGGTCTCAGGTAGCACCGGGGATGGCCGGACACCGACCGCGCGGGCAGTGCTGGATGCCGCAGGAGCGGCCCGCTACGAGTTCGACATCGACTGGCAGCTGTCCGGCACACCCGAGGTGGCCACCCCATTGCTGGTCCACACCGGGTCGATCGCGACGGTGCTGGAGCCGGGCTGTCGGGCCACGGCCGCGCTGCTGGACGCCTACCGCATGTCGGCGACCATCAGCTTCGACCCGAACGTCCGGGCCGACGTGGTGCAGGACGACGACATCGCCCGCGGGCGCATCGACCGGCTGGTCGAACGCGCCGACGTCGTCAAGGTGTCCGAGGACGATCTGCGCTGGGTCGATGCCAGGCACTCCCCCGAACAGATCGCCCGCGCCTGGCTGGAGGTGGGCCCGTCGATCGTGGTGGTGACCACCGGGGAACGGGGTGCCTTCGCGGTGTGCCGCGACGGGGCGGTGTCGGTCCCGGCTCGTCCGGTGCACGTGGTCGACACCGTCGGCGCGGGCGATGCCTTCATGTCCGGGCTGCTCGACGCGCTGTGGTCCCGGGGACTGCTGGGCGCCGATCGCCGTCGCGAGCTGGCCGCGATCAGCACCGACACCTTGACGGGCACGCTGCAGACCGCAGCACTGGCCGCGTCGTTGACCGTGGGCCGGGCCGGTGCGGACCTGCCCGATCGTGCGGAGTTGGACGCCGCCACTTCGTCCTGAGTGCGCGCGGCTGCGTTTGCAGACGTGGCCGGTGGGCCATACTGGGCGTATGCGATCCATCTGGAAGGGTTCGATCGCCTTCGGCCTGGTGAACGTGCCGGTCAAGGTCTACAGCGCGACCGAGGACCACGACATCAAGTTTCATCAGGTCCACGCCAAGGACAACGGGCGCATCCGCTACAAGCGGGTGTGTGAGGTGTGCGGCGAGGTCGTCGAGTTTCGCGACATCAACAAGGCCTTCGAATCCGACGACGGGCAGATGGTGGTGATCACCGACGAGGACATCGCCACGCTGCCGGAGGAACGCAGTCGTGAGATCGAGGTCGTCGAGTTCATCCCGGCCGATCAGCTCGACCCCTTGATGTACGACAAGAGCTATTTCCTGGAGCCGGATTCGAAATCGTCGAAGTCCTACGTGCTGCTGGCCCGCACCCTGGCCGACACCGACCGGGTGGCCATCGTGCACTTCTCGTTGCGCAACAAGACGCGGCTGGCCGCGTTGCGCGTCAAAGACTTCAGCAAGCGCAACGTGATGGTGATCCACACGTTGCTGTGGCCCGACGAGATCCGCGATCCAGATTTCCCGGTGCTGGACAAGGAAGTCGACGTCAAACCGGCCGAGTTGAAGATGGCCGGCCAGGTGGTCGAGTCGATGACCGACGATTTCAAGCCAGAACAGTTCCGCGATGACTATCAGGAACAACTCCACGAGCTGGTGCAGGCCAAACTCGAAGGCGGAGAAGCCTTTGCAGTCGAAGAGCAGCCCACCGAGCTCGACGAGACCGAGGACGTCTCCGACCTACTGGCCAAACTCGAGGCCAGCGTGAAAGCCCGCGGCGGCGCCAAGGAAGCGGAGAAGAAGGAACCCGCGAAGAAGGCGGCTGCCCACAAAACACCGGCCAAGAAGGCCCCGGCGAAGAAATCCGCGGCCAAGAAAGCTCCGGCGAAAAAGGCTGCCGCCAAGAAATAGCTCAGCGGCGGCAGTCGAGGTCGACGTACACCGTGGTGTACTGCAGGTTCTGTCCCGGGTTGAACGACGTGATGCTCGCCGCGCCCACCGGCACCTGCGGTCCGGTGACCGAACGCCCTTGCCGGACGGCACTCACCGCGCACTCGTCGATGGCCTTGGTACCCACCTTGCTCAATATCACCCGGTACCCCTGGCTTTCGAGGTCGCTGATGGTCTGACGCGCCTCCGACTCCGTGGGCGCAGCCACCGCAGGCGTCACCGCCACCGTTGCCAGCCCACCCAGCGCGGCGCCGGCGACACACAATCCCTTCACGTTACGTTTCACTGAATTCTGCCCGTCCTTTCGGTTTCGGCGAGGTGGGCTAAACCGTAAACGGCCGAATTCCGTTGTCGGACAGACTCATACTGAATCCATACCGGTTAATACGCAGCCAATACCGCCGAAACACGGCGTTAACATAGGGCTCGGAGAACGCCGCTAAACGCCCACGTCGACCCGCAACGCCTCATGCTCGTCGAGCAGGCGCCGCAACGCGGCATCCATCGGATGAGCGGACTCCAGATCATGGCTACACCGACGATCGACCGCGACCACCGTGCCCGGACGCAAGGCCGTGTGCTCGATCTGGTCGACGAGCGCGTCGAACATCGGCCGCGGAGTGGCCAGGTAGTAGTGGCCCTGCCGGGCATCGGCGAACCGCGCGCCGTACATCAGGCCGCACTGGGTGAAGACGAACAGTTCCGACGCGGCGTGGCCGGCATGCCCCAGCTCTTCTGAGCCCCACACCTCGGCAGCCAGACGAGCCTGAGCCAACCGGTCTTGCACGTCGTCAGTGCAGGCCAGCAGGCGATGCACGAGCGTGGTCGCCGTCAGCGGGTACCGATCGATCGCGGGCCGGAAATGCCGCGCGAAGAGGTCACCGAAGAAGTCATATCGTTGCTGGGTCATCACGACTCCCCACATTGAACCGACCTCTTTATTGTGCGCTTGTGACGGCGGCCGCGGACAGGCTTTCCCGTAGCCCGATCGACTAGAACATGTTTCAGAATTGCGCACCTAGGCTGACTAAGTACTGCTACGGTGGCGCCCAACAAGGGAACGGAGTGTAGGTGATTCTGGACAGATTCCGACTCGACGACAACGTTGCGATCGTCACCGGGGCCGGGCGGGGACTGGGGGCGGCGACTGCGGTCGCGTTCGCCGAGGCGGGTGCCGACGTGCTCATCGCGGCCCGCACCGAGACCCAGCTCGAAGAGGTCGCCGCCCAGATCGCCCAGACCGGCAGGCGGGCACACATCGTCGTCGCCGATCTGGCCCATCCCGAGGCCACCGCGGAACTCGCGGCCGCCGCAGTGGACGCCTTCGGGAAACTCGACATCGTGGTGAACAACGTCGGTGGCACCATGCCCGCGCCGTTGCTCAACACCTCGACCAAGGATCTGCGCGATGCCTTCACGTTCAACGTGTCGACCGCGCATGCCCTGACGTGTGCGGCGGTCCCGCTGATGCTGGAGCACTCCGGCGGGGGCAGCATCATCAACATCACCTCCACGGTGGGGCGGCTGGCCGGCCGCGGGTTCGCTGCCTACGGCACGGCCAAGGCCGCGCTCGCCCACTACACCCGGCTGTCCGCGCTGGACCTGTGCCCACGCATCCGCGTCAACGCCATCGCGCCGGGCTCGATCCTGACCTCGGCGCTCGACATCGTCGCCTCCAACGACGCGCTGCGCGATCCGATGGAAAAGGCCACGCCACTGCGCCGGCTCGGCGATCCGGCCGACATCGCCGCCGCGGCGGTGTACCTGGCCTCCCCGGCGGGCAGTTACCTGACCGGCAAGGTGCTCGAGGTCGACGGCGGCCTGAACATGCCCAATCTCGACCTGCCCATCCCCGACCTCTGAGGAGAACTGTGACCATCCGTGTAGCGGCGATCGGTACCGGCAACGTCGGCAGGCACGCCCTGGCCCAGCTCGTCACCAACCCGGACTACGAACTCACCGGGGTGTGGGTCTCCTCGGCGGACAAGGCCGGCAAAGACGCCGGAGAGCTTGCCGGCCTTGATGTTTCGACAGGCGTGCAGGCCACCGACGACCTCGATGCGATCCTGGCCGACAAACCGGACTGCGTGGTCTACACGGCGCTGGCGGACAACCGGCTGCCCGAGGCGCTCGAGGATTACCGGCGCATCCTGGCGGCCGGGGTCAACGTGGTGGCCAGCTCCGCGGTGTTCCTGCAATACCCCTGGCAGGTCCTGCCCGCCGAGCTGATCGAGCCGATCGAAACCGCGGCCCAGCAGGGCGGGGTGAGTCTGTTTGTCAACGGCATCGATCCGGGTTTCGCCAATGACCTGCTACCCCTGGCCCTGGCCGGTACCTGCCAGCAGATCGAACAGATCCGCTGCATGGAGATCGTCGACTACGCGACGTACAACAGCCCGGCGGTGATGTTCGATGTGATGGGTTTCGGCAAGCCGATCGACGAAACGCCGATGCTGCTGCAACCGGGCGTGTTGAGTCTGGCCTGGGGTTCGGTGGTGCGTCAGCTCGCCGCGGGTCTGGGTGTCGAACTCGACGAGGTCACCGAGGAACACACCCGGGTGCCGGCTCCGGAGGACTTCGACATCGCCGCCGGGCACATCACCGCCGGCACCACTGCGGCACTGCGGTTCGAGGTGCGCGGCATGCGCGACGGCAAGCCGGCCGTGGTGCTCGAGCACGTGACGCGTCTGCGCGACGACCTGTGTCCGGACTGGCCACAGCCCGCCCAGGAAGGTGGCTCGTATCGCGTGGTCGTGACGGGTGAGCCGTCCTACACGCTGGACCTGTGCCTGAGCAGCCCCAACGGTGACCACAACCATGCCGGCCTGGTGGCGACGGCGGCGCGGGTGGTCAACGCGATCCCGGCGGTGGTGGCCGCCGAGCCCGGCATCCGCACCACGCTCGATCTGCCCCTGGTCACCGGTCGCGGGCTTTACGTCGGGTAGGCCGAAGCGCACGGTGCCGACATAGACTGGCTTCGACGATCGGAGCAGTCATGGTCGACGTGAGTCGTTGCCTGGCGGTGTTGCTGGCCCCGCCGTGCTTGGCCATGCTCACGGTGCCGACGAGCGCCGCCGCGCCGAGGTGCACCGACCTTGCGCCGCGCACCACGCAGTGTCAGACCGGCGGCAGCACGCAGATCGTCACCTCACCGCCCGGGATGGATTACGTTCCCTGGTACGGAAACGACATCTTCGGCTCGGGAGGCGTACCCATCGGATGATGAAACTTGTTGTGGGCGCGGCAGTTCTGGCCATCACCGCCGGACTGGCGGTCGCTGCGCCGGCGTCGGCCGATCCGGAGTGCACGGATGTCGGCGGTGCGACGCGGTGCTCGAACCCCGGCAATGTGCAGATCAACGCGACGCCTCGGCAGACCGGGCCGGCCTTGCCGTATGGCTGTGATCCGGCGTATGCCGCGCTCTGTTACGACGGCATCCCCGGCATCGCGATCGACATCGGCGGCGGCGGGGACCACCACGACGGCGGCGGCGGACGTCACCCCCGCCGTTAACAATTCCCGAGGTTTCGGCTACCCTAACTTTTCTATTCGCATACCCGGATAGGAAGCTGGGTCGTTGTTGGACATGAAACCGCGCACGTCGCCGAGCTGGTTGCTGCTCGGTCCGGCCTTTGTCGCCGCGATCGCCTATGTCGATCCGGGCAATGTCGCTGCCAATGTCAGCGCCGGCGCCCAGTTCGGCTACCTGCTCGTCTGGGTGATCGTGATGGCCAACGTCATGGCCGGTCTGGTGCAATACCTTTCAGCCAAGCTGGGCCTGGTGACCGGCCGCTCCCTACCGGAAGTGGTGGCTGACCACACCCGTACCCCAACCCGGATCGTCTACTGGCTGCAGGCCGAATTAGTCGCGATGGCAACCGATCTCGCCGAAGTGGTGGGTGGGGCGATCGCTCTGCACCTGCTGTTCGACCTGCCCCTGCTGCTGGGTGGCGTGATCACCGGAGTGGTGTCCCTGCTGTTGTTGGGGGTGCAGAACCGCCGGGGCCAGCGCATGTTCGAGCACGTGATCTCCGGCCTGCTCATGGTCATCGCGGTCGGGTTTCTGACCAGTCTGTTCGTCGAGACTCCGCCGCCGGGCGAGGTGGCGGCCGGTCTGATCCCCCGCTTCGAGGGTGCCGAGAGCCTGCTGCTGGCCACCGCGATGCTGGGTGCCACCGTGATGCCGCACGCCGTCTACCTGCACTCCGGCCTGGCCCGGGATCGGCACGGCCACCCCGAGCCGGGACCCCGCCGGCGGCTGCTGCTGAAAGTGACGCGCTACGACGTCGGCCTGGCCATGTTGGTGGCCGGCGCGGTGAACCTGGCCATGCTTCTCGTCGCGGCCACCAACCTGCAGGGCCGTGACAACACCGACTCCATCGAAGGCGCCCACGCCGCCGTCCGCGACACCCTCGGGCCGACAGTGGCCCTGCTGTTCGCCATCGGTCTGCTGGCCTCGGGGCTGGCATCCACGTCCGTCGGCGCCTATGCCGGTGCGATGATCATGCAGGGCCTGCTACGGCGTTCCTACCCATTGCTGTTGCGGCGGTTGGTCACTCTGATTCCGGCCCTGGTGGTCCTGGCCATCGGCGTCGACCCCAGCCGGGCCCTGGTGCTCTCACAGGTCGTGCTCTCGTTCGGCATACCGCTGGCCCTGATCCCGCTGGTGCGGCTGACCAGCAACGCGACTCTGATGGGTGGCGACGTCAACCACAAGGTCACCACGGCACTCGGATGGGCCGTGGCCGGGTTGATCAGCGTGCTCAATGTCGTGCTCATCTATCTGACCGTCACCGGGTGAGCCCGGCGACCGTTGCCGACGCCAACTCGCTTATCACGTCGGCGATTTCGCCTCGGCGCCGCCAGGCCCGGCGCTGACGCATCGCGCCGTTGCCCTCGGTGACGACGCGGCCGAGCTCGTCGGTCACCATGTCGTAGTCACCCAACTCCTCAAGCGCCGGTCGCACCGTCTCGACGAAGCGGCCCAGCAGTTCCCGGGCCGGCAGCACCGACGGCTCCCCCAGCAGATACAGACCCTCACCGTCCAGTCCGTCATGCGCCGCCTTCCAGTGTGCGACGCGGATCTCGCAATCGGTCAGGCGCCGAGGGGTTTCCCCGTCATCGTGGGCGCGTACCGCCGTCATCACCCCGGCGCGGATCAAGGTGGCGAGCAGCACCGTCTCGTCTACCGTGGCCGGCACGTCGGACACCCGCACCTCGACGGTGGGAAAGTTGGCCGACGGGCGGACATCCCAATAGATCATCCCGTCGTCCAACGCTGCGCCGGACCGCTCCATCATGGCGACAATGGCGTCGTAGTGGTCGGCCGAATCGAAGTGTGGCGGCGGTCCCGCACTCGGCCACCGCGACCACAGCACACTGCGGAAGCTGGCATGTCCGCTGTCGGCCTTGCGGTAGATCGCCGAATTGGCCGTCAATGCCACGAACACGTGCAGCCATGGCCGCAGCCAGTTGCTGACGTAGATCGCCACATCCCGGTCGGGCACCGCGACGTGGACATGGCACCCGCAGATGCCCTGTTCATGGGCGATCATGCCGAAGCGGTCGGCGATTCGGCGGTAGCGCGGCGTCGGCGTCACCGGGAACTCGTGCGGCACGGTCGGCGGCAGCCCCGCCGCCAACAACTGCGCCCCGTTGGCCACGGCAGCCTCGGTGGCCACGCGACGCAGCCGCAGCAGCTCGGAGCGCAGCGCACTGCTGGTGTCCATCACTTCCGTGGCGGTCTCCACCTGACAGCTGGTCAGCTCCAGTTGCAGCTCCACCCCGTGCTCGGCGGCAGTGGCGGCAACCTGCTTGTTGCGGGCGATCGGTTCGCCGCCGTCGGGCTGCACGAGAAGGAACTCCTCCTCCACACCCATCGTCGGATGACTTGTCACGGCTGAGAATTGCCCACCGCAGTCACTCCCAAACGTCAGGCGATGGTGCCTAAGATCGGGTGATGCCCAAGGATTTCCGCTTCGGCGTCAGCCTGCGCACCGCCGAGTCCCAGTCCCAGATCACCGAGGCGGCGCGCCGCGCCGAAGCCCTCGGGTTCGACGTGCTCAATGTGCCGGACCATCTCGGTGCCCCGGCACCGTTCCCGACGCTCACCGCCGTCGCCGCGGCGACCAGCACGTTGCGGCTCGGAACCTTCGTGCTCAACGCCTGCTTTTACAAGCCCGCGCTGCTGGCCCGCGACGCCACCGCGCTGAGCGATCTGTCCGGCGGACGGTTCGATCTGGGCCTGGGAGCCGGATACGTACGCGAAGAGTTCGAGGCCGCCGAACTGCCGTTCCCGAGTGCGCGCGAGCGCATCGACTACCTGCGGCACACCACCGAGTATTTCCGCGAGCACGCCGCCGACATCCCGATCCTGATCGCAGGCAACGGAGACCGGCTGCTGACCGTGGCCGCCGAGACGGCCGACATCATCGGCCTCACCGGCGGTGATCACGTCGACGGTGATCCGTTGGCCGAGCGAATCACGTTCCTGCGCAACGCCGCCGGCGACCGCTTCGACCAGATCGAGCTCAACATCGCCGTCACCGCGATGCCCGCCCCGGGCAGCGAGACGCCAAATCTGAAGATGCCCCGGCATTACCTGCCGGGTCTGAGCGACGAAGAGTTACTACGTCATCCCGGGGTGCTGTCGGGGTCGGTCAGTGCCATCGCGGATCATCTGCGCCGGCTGCGGCAGGACTACGGGATCAGCTACGTCATCGTGCAGGCCGCCCATGCCGAGGCGTTCGGAAAGGTGATCGCCGAGCTCCGTTGAGTGCCACCCGCCGCTTCAGCCGGGCGCTACGCAGAATCTGGATCGCCATGTTGGTCGAGGTGAGCATCGGGAACACTCCGAGAAACGTTCTCTCCGAAGGTGTGTGGCCATGCAGTTGCTCGAGGCTGCCGAACACGTAGAAGCACCCGATACAGAACAGGGTGGCCGGAACCGCGAGCGCCATGACGCTGCCACGGTCGGCAAGAACTTCTCGGGCCAGGCGCAATTCATCGTCGGTGAGGACCTCGCGCCGGCGCACTTTGCGCAGCGTCGCCGGCAGGGTACCGATGCCGAGTTCCGCGACGACGTGGCGGCGCTCCCTCATCCGCCTGGTGAACACGAAGGCCACCGCGGCGCACACCCAGATCAGCGCGAAGGAGACGATCGACAGGATGCCGAACAGGGTCGAGGTCGTCATGTCACACCGCCTGCCGCTGTGGTGACGGCTGGTGCCGTAACGGACGCTGACGGATGAACGTCGGCCACCAGAACCACGGCCCGAGGAAGCGCAACAGACACGGCACGACGAACGAGCGCACGATCAACGTGTCGAGCAGCAGCCCGATGCAGACGGTCGAACCCACCTGACCGATGGTGCGCAGATCGCTGATCAACATCGCCAGCATCGTGAACGCGAACACCAGGCCCGCCGATGTCACCACCCCACCGGTACTCCCGAGCGCACGGATCAGCCCGGTGTTCAACCCCGCACCTGACTCCTCCTTGACCCGGGAGATCAGCAGCAGGTTGTAGTCCGAGCCGACCGCCACCAGGATGATGAAGGTCAGCGGCAACACCAGCCAGTGCAGGTGAAGGCCGATCAGGTGCTGCCAGACCAGGATTGACAGCCCGAACGCACCGGCATAGGAGAAGGCGACCGTGCCGGGAATCACCATGGCCGCCACCAGACTTCGGGTCAGATACAGCATGATCAGGAAGATCAGGACGAAGGCGGCGATCGCCACGATGAGCAGATCGGAGGCGGCGTAGGCCTTGATGTCCTTGTTGTTCGACCCCGCGCCGCCGATGTAGATCTTCGAGCCGGCCAACGAGGTTTCCTTCAGCGCCGCCTTGATCGCGTCCGGGAATTGTTCGACGTGGTCGATCCCTTCGGGGCCCATGGCATTGCCATCATGCGTGACGATGAACCGGGCGGCCTTGCCGTCGGGCGACATCATCAATTGCATGCCGGTCTTGACGTCCTCGTTGTCGAACGCCTCCCTGGGGATGTAGAAGAAGTCGTCGCTGCGCGATTGGTCGAAGTCGTTGCCCACGTTGATCAGGTCGTAGAACGTCTGATCGGTCTGCGTGGCCTGCAGATGCGCGGGGCCGTAATTGTTGGTGATGACGCCCAGCAGTGCCCTGCTGTCAGACATCATCCGCTCCAGCTGCGAGATCATCTGTGGCAGCAGGCGATCGATAGCCTCGAAAGACGTGACGGCGTCGGCGATCTGGGCGTCGAGGCTGTCGATACCGTCGAGCGAGTCGAACAACGATCGCATCGCCCAGCACGCCGGGATGTCGAAACAGTGCGGCTCCCAGTAGAAGTAATTCTTCAGCGGACGCAGAAAGTCGTCGAGATTGGAGATCCCGGCGTTCATGTCATCGGTGACCTGTTTCAGGTTCTCCAAGGTGAGCACCGTCGAATGCAGTTCGTCGGCCATCTGCTGAGTCAACCCGATCACCTTCTGAAGCACTTCGACCGAACGCGCCTGGATCTCGGCCTGCTTGTCGGTGTTCTCGTTCTGCTGTTGGGTGAACGGCAACTGCTGACCGCTGCCGCTGCCCTGGGTGGTGAACAGATACGGAATGGTGGCGTGCTCCAACGGCCGGCCCAGCGGCCTGGTGATGCTCTGCACCATGGCCACACCCGGAAGCCGGATCAGGCTCTTGGCCGCCCGGTCCAGTGAGATGAAATCAGCGGAATTGCGCATGTCGTGATCGCTCTCGATCATCAGCATCTCGCTGAACAACTTGCTCTGCGAGAAGTGTCGATCGGCGGCCTCGAAGCCGAGATTGGCTGAGGCATCAGTGGGTTGGTATGTCCGATCGTCGTAACTGACCCGGTAGGTCGGCACGAAGACCGCGCCGATCATCACGATGGCGGCACTCGCCGCGAACACGGGTTTCGGCCACCGCACCACACTTGTGGCGATCCGCCGGTACAGATGGCCCTTGGTGACGCGTTTCGGGTCGAACAGGCCGAACAAGCTACCCAGCGTGAGCAGCGACGGCGCCAGCGTCAGCGCGGCAGCGATGGTGAACAGCATGCTGATGGCGACTGCCGGTCCCATGGTGTGGAAGTAGTCCAACCGAGCCAGGCTCAGGCAGTAACACGCGCCGGCGATGGTCAATCCCGAGCCGATGATGATGGGGGCGACGCTGCGATAGGCGGTGTAGTACGCGTCTTCGCGACTCTCGCCGGCCTGTCTGGCCTCCTGGTACCGCCCCAGCAGGAAGATGCCGTAATCCGTTCCGGCGCCCAGCGTCAGCGCGACGACGATGTTTACCGCGAACGAGGACAACGGGATGATGCCGAAGTGCCCCAACGTCGCGATGACCCCTTTGGCGACAAGCATTTCGATCAGCACGCTGACGAGCGGCACCAGCAGGTTGGGGACCGAGCGGTAGACCACCAGCAGCATGATCACGATGAGGATGATCGTCAGGATCGTGATGTTGTTGAGGCTGGAGTTGGCGATGGTCAGCGTGTCCGCCGCCAGCGGCGCCGCCCCGCTCACGTACACCTTGAGTCCCGGCGGCGGGGTGTCGTCGGCGATGATGTCCCGCACCGCGTTGACCGACTCGTTCGCCTGCAGCTGCCCGATATTGCCGGCGAGCCGCAACAGCACGAACGTCGCTTTACCGTCCACACTTTGGGCACCGGCCGCCGTGATGGGCTTGCCCCACAGATCCATCACGTACTGCACGTGGTCGGGATCCTGCTTGAGCCGGTTCATCAGGTCGTCGTAGTACCGATGGTCGCCGTCGTCGAGAGGGCGGTCGGCCTCGAACACCAGCATGGTCAGGCTGGTGGAGGTGGACTCCTGAAACTTCTCCCCGATGCGCAGCATCGCGACCTGTGACGGTGCGTAACTGGGGATCATCGAGCCCGCCAGTTCCTCGGCGACCCGTTCGACCTGCGGGATGAACGTGTTCGTCACGACGGCCAGAAGCGCCCAGAACACGATGATCGGCACCGCCAGCACGCGCACCGACCGCGCGACGAAAGGTCTTACCCGATGCGTACTCACGCGGACTTCACCCTGCACGTGACATCGGCTTCAGCGTGGGTGGACGACTGTTCATCGCGCACAATGTCATTCACCAACATCCGGCAGCCCACCTCTCCCCCGTCGACTTGCACGGAGATGCTGCCCGACACCACGGTCAGCGTCGTCGTCTCGGTGTGCGTCCAGGGCAGCTCGGTGAGTTCGACAGTGTGCGGGTGTCCGTCGATGTCGACATAGCTCAGCATCCCGCCGTCACCGACGGAGCCGAACACCTCATAGGTCAGCGATTTCGGCGTGAACTGCTCGGGTGCCTGCGCGGCGAGAACCGTCGGGACCGGTCCCGGCTCGGACATCTGATGCACCTTCCAGACCCCAAGCCCTCCCACGCCGAGCGCGATGACGGTGACGAGGGGAAGCCATCCCTTCGCCAGCGCCGTGAGGCTGCGTGGTCTGCGGTCGCCTCTGGGCTGCTCCCCGATCATGATCGACAGATATATCGCATACAGGATGCATCTATCAACCCGGCAGCCAAGGCCGTCTGCGCATTCACAGCAGATTGCCAGGCCGAGTAATGCGTTGCTGGCGTGATTTACAGTCGCTTCTCGCGCTCTTCAGCGCCCGGGCCGCCGTTGCACCGCAGCAACGGTATTCCAGATTACTTCCTATATCTGATATAAATAAGCGGTGCGCAGTGAGTCCGTCGACAGCAGTGTGGAAGCGGTTTCGGCGATGCTCGTGGCAAGCGCCGACCTGATGTGGCGACATCTCGCCGACCGCAAGGGGTTGAGCGCGAGCGCGACACTGGTTCTGGTCCGCCTCGACCGCGAGGGGCCCATGCGGGTCACCGCGCTCGCCGAGGCCGAGGGCGCGAGCCAGTCCGGCATGACGCAGCTGGTGCAACGCCTGGAAAGCCAAGGGCTGCTGGAACGTTGCAGCGATCCCGACGACGGCCGGGCGTGCCTGGTCAAGGTCAGCGAGGGGGGCCGTCGCCTGTGGGAGGAGCGCGCCGTCGTCCGCAAACAACGCATCGCCGCGCTGTTGGCCGACTTGCCCGAGGACGACCGCACGACGCTGTGGCTCGCGGCTCAGGTCGCGACTCGCCTCGTCGACCAGATGCGTGAGATCGCCGACAGCACCGCTGGCTAGGGTAAACCCGGAGACCGTCATACACCGACGATCACACCGGCCACCGTGGCGCCGAACCCCGGAAAACCCGTAGTCCCGGTCCACACCGGTGTTAGGTTGTCGCCATCGCCCCGAGGAGGCCGACGCAATGCCCATGGAAGGCTCGGTAACCGTGCGGATGTCTGCCCCGGCGGACCGCATCTGGAACCTCATCTCCGACGTCCGCAACACCGGTAAGTTCTCGCCAGAGGTGATGGAAGCCGAGTGGCTCGGCGGCGCCACCGGGCCTGCACTCGGCGCGCGCTTCCGCGGACACGTGAAACGCAACGAGATCGGCCCCGTCTACTGGACGACGTGTGAGGTGACCGCCTGTGAGCCCGGACGAGAGTTCGGTTTTGCGGTCTTCGTCGGTGACCGAGCCGTCAACAACTGGCACTACCGCTTGGAGCCGGCCGGTGCCGAGACCGACGTAACCGAGTCCTTCCGGATGACGCCAGGGGCCTTCACCACCGTGTTCTCGGTGCTCGGCGGTCAATTGCGCACGCGCCGCAATATTCGCGACATGCGCAAGACTCTCGAACGGATCAAGGCTGTGGTGGAGGACGGCGAGCAGTAGCCGTGCGTCACATCGGCCAGTTCTCGGAGGGATGTCCGATGTGCCCGCTTATTGGCGACTTTCCAGCGACAATCGCCACACTAGTGTCGTTGTGCCTCGCCAATCCCATTGTCGCTCGGCGATTTTGACACTCAGGCACCACGGGCCTCATGCGCATCATTCGTCCAATGCCCGGCTATCAGCGACTCTGTCGCTGGATGGTGAGACACGAACCGCAGTCCCACGCCCCCTCTCGTTCGCGAAGGCGCGTATGTCCCCAAGTGCATCCTCGGCCCGCCCACCCAGGACCGGATCGCCGAGCAACCCTTCGAGTCGACGGACCACGTCGGGGCTTGCCGCGCGATGAAGTCGCCCGATGTGTCCCATGCATGTGACAGCCAGCTCTTTCATCTCAGGATGCATGCCCGGCGACGAAAGTTGGCGCAAGAGGACGACTTCGACGGCTCGACGATCCGGATCGCCGTAGGTCAGCTCCAACAGCGCCCTGGTAGCCGCGGTCACGTCCGGCCCGTGCAGGTCGGACATGACCGCTGACCGCCATTCTTCGAGCTCCCGCTCTCTACCATCCACCTCAGTTCCTCCCTACAGGGCGCACCAGGTCCTGACAGCCCGCGATCGCCCCGATACCACCTATTCGGCACTCACCGACTACCATGAATCGTCCCTATGGGTTTTCGACACCTATTTCGATAGGTCCCGGCCCCCGTAGCTCAGGGGATAGAGCACGGCTCTCCTAAAGCCGGTGTCGCAGGTTCGAATCCTGCCGGGGGCACTCTTTATTTTTGCAGGTCAACATGGTTTCTCGTCGCTCCCTGTGGTCGGTGCTTGGTCGGTGTCTAATTGGTGTCAGGAGATTCGTACTGTTTCGCAATGGTCTGGCGAGCAGTCTGGTCAACGCGGGCAGCAACGTCATCGAGGTCGCTCGGGACGCGGCCGGTGAGGGGGACCCATTCGGTGGTTCAGTGGCGTCGCCTGTGCGACCCTCAATGGCCCGAGACCGAGAGGTAGATACGCGATTCTCCCGACGGGAGTTGCGCCGAAACCACGTTGAGGCCATCAGCACTCTTGAGCAGCACTGCCGCACGGTGCAAATCCTTCGCCATGCCGCAGTCCAAGCCGTCAGGCAGGTCATACCACCGCAGTTCCTGGCATGTCGTCAGCGTCATCTTTACAGGTGACGAATCGACCTCAATAGGTGCGGCCGGCGAAGGCGATTTGAACACGCCGTCATAGCTGGCTCCCCCTGAGCCTGGAGGCGGAGCCTTCGTCATCGACAGCTGCGTATAGTTCTCGGGCAACGTTATCCCCATGCCCTGCAACTCGGTTCGAGTCTGCCTCTCGTCCAGAGGGTTCTGCTCGAACGTAACCTCGTTCGAGCAGCCCGACAAGGCGAGCACGGCCAACACGAGCGCCGTGAGGATCAGCCGCACCGTCACCACCTATACCTCGATTTCCTCGCTAAGGGTACGTACGAATGCTGCTGGTCCCTGTGGTGTCGAAACCCCGCGCCCAACCGATGTCACGCAACGTCGCTAGGCCATCGATGGCCGATCGCTTAATACTCTCGATCGGGCCGCCGCCGCTTCCTTGTGGATGCGCATAGTCCGTGTAGTCGTATACAAAATAGCGTTGGCGGACCACTGGCTCCTGGCCGGGCGCTGCTTCCACCTGAGTCACGACTTGCACCGAGTAGCGGCCAAACGCGTACACATTATCGGGATCGCTAGTACCCACAGGATTCCAGCCCCGGCCCATCTGCTGGCTCATCGGGTCGCTACCAAGTACTTCGGTGTAGACGGGTTGGTTTGACTGCGCGGCATTCGCGATAGCCGTCTGCCTCGCATTCTCCAGGATCGTTGGCAACGACTTGTTGCCTTGATATCCGCTAGAAGCATCGTCGGCAAGAGCATCGGCCTGTGCAGTGCTCAATCGGAATGGCTTAGCCATTGATGGGTCGCGTCCCCCAGACTCATTCCCGAGGTAGTGGGTGATGACGTCAGCAGCAGTATGCCAACCACGTGCCCGCAAATAGAGGACTGCGGCCTCACCCTCTGCTCTGGCGTCAGTTCCCTCCAGAAACCGCTGAGCAGCATTCTTGTCAGAAGTGGCGAACTGTTCGTCGCGTGCCTTCAGATTCGGCGGAAAGACCGGTGATTCGCTATTGATCGCATCGTCACTCACCTCGATACTGCCACCAAAAGGCGCTGGTTCTAGCGGAAATGGGACCTCAAGAGGCGTTTCTTTAAACGGGTGGTTCACAAGCTGGACCGTTGAGTCGCCGACATGCTCCTCCGCAGAAAACCTGATCCCTTCCAACTCAAGCGCCTTCTGCTGAAGTCGCTGCCCGACGAAAGTGTCGGTCTGTACAAGCCGCTCGGCGTACCAGTGGATGTCAGCGGCATGTTCAGTGGCGGCCTTATTGCGCTCGATGATCGTGGTGATGTCGTAGCGACAAGCGTCGGTCACTGACAGGTTTTCGTGAACCGTGAACCCGGCCGCCTCGGCCGCGGTGATCGCAACGAGTGCTTCGCGCTTGGCCGCGTTGATATCGGCGATACCGTTCTCTGCGATGTCAGCGGCTTCCCGCAACATGTCCCCGTGACGGCGCACCACCGCCGCGTCGACCGTTGCCCGATCCATGGCAGCGTCCTTGGCGTCGCCTTCCCACGTCGTACCGCCGGGGGAGACGATGTTTTGTCGGTGCTGCTCGAATGCCTCCTCGCTTTTGGTCGCCGCTTGCCTCCACGCCGGTGACGCCGCGGACAAATCGGCGGTGCTCCACCCGTCGATCTTCGACCGACTGACCGCGTCAACGTCCCCGGATGGGACTGCGCTCACACCGAAACCGTCGCGATGGCAGCGGCGCTGGCGGCGTCCTCAGTGTCATACCTTGCACCGGCCACCGAGAGGTCGTCAGCCTGGCCAGTCATACGCCTCGACTGACGCGCCTGCACTCTGAACAGCGCAGCGTTGACCGCCGCCACGCCGGCGCTGCTGGGCTGCGACGCAGAAGGTCCGCCGAGACATGTTCCCGCGAGTGCCTCGGCCGTCAGATCACTACCGAACGCCGCTGACCGCAGACCGTCCGCATCCACTTCCAAATCGTTTGCCACGTTGATCCCCCAACTTGCCGACTTGCTGGCAGCGAGGTTACCGCAGCGTTGCTAACGCACACATCCCGCAAGCCGGGGGCGGGCGCCGATTCCTCTCCGGTCGCGGACTTCGCATCCGTGCGGCTTGGTGTGATCACGCACCGCCCCTGTTCGGAACGGCCCCGTCGTCGAGCGCCAACGACAGACTGGTCACGCGCGCAGGAACGGCGGTGGTTTTCACATTCGCTCGGTGATGGAGCCCCTGATTGCAGCCGGGGCTTCGCTCGTTTGTGAGAGGAATCGGACGCTGATCTGTGGTCGGTGCTTGGTCGGTGAATCCGCGACACGGAGCGGTATCGGTTGGTGCGAGATGGCGTTAAATAGCCAAACCAGAATACCTTTCGGGACCACGACGACGAGGGCTTGCAGGCTCTCCTAAAGCCGGTGTCGCAGGTTCGAATCCTGCCGGGGGCACTCACGACATCTTCGGCTTGAGTACCCAGCCCGGAACCCAGTGCGTGACGGTCTTGACCTCGGCGCCGTACCGGATGGGGTAGGTGACGAGGCCCCACCACTGGCCTTGCTCGCACAGCGCCCAGCACGTGAGCCTGCCTTCGACCACACGGCTCATCTGAATGCCGAAGGGGTGGTAGCGGCCGGCACAGTGCGGCTCCCGGGGGAACAGGGCGACCAGATCGACCAGCACCACCGCCGGTGGCCGAACGACGCGGAACACGTCGCGGACCGGCTGTCCGCCGTAGCCGATGGCTTGCATATCGCCCACGTATCGATCATATGTTCGAACCACCCGGCCGTGGACAAAAGGGGTCAGTTCCGGATGAGCGGACGACCACTGGCCTGCCAGGCCTTCATGCCGCCGTCGAGTTCCACCACGTCGGTGTAGCCCATCGACGTCAACGTCGCGGCTGCGGTTGCGCTCATGGGCCCGGTCCGGCAGTAGATCGCGATCGGCGCATCGTGATCTTTGGGCAGCAGGTCTGACTGCTCGGCAATCCGGTCGAAGGGAATCGACAGGTCCGTCCCGGCGATGTCGCCTTCGTAAGGCACGTGGACGTTGATTGTCAGCGTATCGGCTTCACCTACCGCGGCAGCGAAGTCCGCGGGTCCGACGAGCCGATGGTGCGCCGTGCCGGATTCGGCCGGGACGGGCGGCGCGTCCGTCGATGCGCCGCACGATGCCAGCGACACCGAGGCCATGACGGCCAACGCGGCCAGGCCAATCCTCGTGAACATGGCGACAGCATACCCCCAGGGGGTACTTGCGCGCCGATCACCGACGGTGTTACCTTCACGCCGTTCGATACCCCCAGGGGGTATACACACGAGAGGGAGCGACATCATGACCAGTTCGTCTACACCGGTCGATTGGCATTTGCGCGGAGAATGGTTCGACGTCTGCAGCTGCAAGTTGCCGTGCCCGTGCAGCTTCGCCCAGGAGCCCACGCACGGAGATTGTCTGTTCACCTTGGTGTGGCACGTCCGCGAAGGCCACTACGGCGACATCGATCTGGCGGGCCTGAGCGTGATCGCACTCGGTGAGTTCGCCGGGAACATGTGGATCGGCGATCCGAACGCGACGATGAAGTTGATGTTCTACATCGACGAGAAGGGCGACGCCGCCCAGCGGGATGCGCTGGAGCGCATCTTCACCGGCAAGGAAGGCGGCTGGCCGGCCCAATTCGCCAGCCTGATCTCCGAGATGCGCGGCATCGAATACGCCCCGATCAGTTTCGAGTCCGCCGAGGACCTTGCCTATTGGCGCGCGGAGATCCCGGGCAAGGTCGACCTGAAGATCGAGGCCCTGACCGGCCCGACGGCCGACCCGAACCGTCGGGTGACCACGATCAACGCCCCGGGCGCCGAGGTCGGCCCCGGCCAGGTCGCGACGTGGGGCGTGGTCAAGCAGGACCACGCCGTGGGCTTCGACTGGTCGCACGAGCACACCGGCGGGTCGAGTAAGCATTTTCCGTTCGACTGGCGCCCCAGCTCCGAGCCCACGGAGCCTGCCGAGACGAACGACCAAGCACAGTTTTCGGCGTCCTGCAGCTGCGGCTGCTGAGTCCGACGCCGGCAGCGAAACTCGCCACCGGAAGCGGACGTACCAGCAGGCCAGCGCCTCCCCCAGGGCAGCTGGCAACACTCCGAGAAACGGTCGGCGAGACCTGATCGATATGGCAAATGGATGCAATGCCCTGACCGGGAAGACTTCACCGAGAGCAAATTGGCTGCACGACGGGGTGACAGGCGGTTCTCAGGAAGATGATGAGATGCACTAATGTTATCTACAGACGGGGGTTCTGAGCACGTACTAGCAAACAACCCGGAGGTGAAAATGATCCGTTCGAAACTGATGAGGGCCGCAGCGGTCGGACTCGGTGCGTTGGCGGTACCGGTCGGCGTGGCAGTTGCCGGTGCAGCTCCGGCCTCAGCAGGTCCGAACATTTGCGCAACGGGGCCGTACGGCTATGTGCAGGCTTGCGTCGAAGGCCCCGGATGGGGCTGGTATGACCACGGCCCGCGTTGGCACGGTCGCGGACACGGCCACGGTCACGGTCACGACGACTGAGACGGCTTGATCACGGGAACGCCGTGACGGAAATCCGAGCCAGGGTTTTCGTCACGGCGTTTCCCGTTTCCGATACCCGCACGTCGACCGCCCGCGGCGTCCCGTTCAGCACGCCTTTGATGCGGTGAAACCGTCGAAAAAAGCATCGAAAATTTTCTGGCACTCTCCTGTGTCGAGTGCTAATGTCGGCGGTGCACAGTGATTGGCTGCCCGCCAGGGTGGCGGGCTCTGAGACGTTACGGGAGGTGAATTACTGTGCTTCGTTTTGATCCTTTCAGTGACCTTGACGTGTTGACCAGGAGTTTGCTGTCGAGTGAAACCGGGTCAACGCGCACACCCAGATTCATGCCGATGGACCTCTGCAAGATCGGTGACCATTACGTTCTGACGGCCGATCTCCCGGGCATCGATCCCGGCTCGGTGGACGTCAACGTCGACAACGGCACGCTGACCATCTCGGCGCATCGCACCGCACGCTCGGAGGAATCGGTCCAGTGGCTGGCCAACGAGCGGTTCTTCGGCCGTTATCGACGCCAACTGTCGCTCGGCGACGGGATCGATACGTCGGCGATCTCCGCCACGTACGAGAACGGCGTCCTCACCGTCACCATCCCAGTGGCCGAACGTGCCCGGCCCCGCAAGATCGAAGTTGCGCACGGCACCGACCGCAAGTCGATCGAAACCACCGTCGACGCGGAGTAACCGGTACGGCCAGGCTGGGGCCTCACTCTCAGGAGGCCCCAGCCACTCCCCTCCGCGCGGTCAGTGTTGTACGACAACCCGTTTCATCGCTGCGGCCCACGCTCTTGCGCCAGTGATCGAGCCAGCCTGAAATTGAGGTTGGCCCGCACCGCCGGCCATTCGATATCCAGGATCGAGTACACGACGGTGTCACGACGCGAGCCGTCCGGCAGCAACTGGTGGCTGCGCAGGATTCCGTCGAGCTTGGCGCCGAGCCGCTCGATGGCACCACGGCTGGCGAAGTTGAAAAAATGGGTGCGTAATTCGACTGCGACACAGTTCAACTGGTCGAAGGCGTGACCGAGCATCAACAGCTTGGTCTCGGCGTTGACCCCGGAACCGCGAGCCCCGGCCGTGTACCAGGTATGCCCGATCTCCAGCCGCCGGTTGGGACCGTCGACATGCAGGTAACTCGTCGACCCCACCAGCCTGCCGTCGAGCCTGCGCACCGCGAAACTGACGCCGTGATCGGCCGCACGCAGGTCGTGCATGTGCTGCACCCACTCGGCGGCCCGGCCGGGCCGCGGCGGCGTGGTGTACCAGAGCGAACCCAGCTCACCGTCGGCGGCGACGGCGTCGATCTCGGGAATGTGCTCCCGGGTCAAGGGCTCCAACCGCACCCAGCGCTGCCCGGTCAGCTCCACGGGCGTCACAAAGTCGCTCACGGCTTACCCACCGTCGACAGGAAGGACCACACTGAGCACACCGCGGCGAGCACCGCCATGACGCCGCCGACGTAGAGGCCATAACCGGCGGCCACCGGCGGTTTCACGTTGAGTGTGTAGTACCAGACCGTCAGCGCCAGCAGCGCCAGCGAAATCACCAGTGCGGCAAAGGAAGCCCACCGCCGGGACAGGCCGCGCCCGGCCATCGCCCCGGCCACGATCAGACACGAACCCAGCAGAACGATCATCTGCCCGGCACCGAAACGGTGCGGCAGGACAATGCTGCCCACTGCTCCACCGATGGCGTTGGCCCGTCCGCCGCCGTTGGCACTGGTGGTCAACCATGGCAGCCAGGCCACGACCACCAGAACCGCGGCACACAGCGCAACCAGCCAGCCTGGACGCAGACGAACCATAGCGACGAGACTATCGGGTGTGACCGAACTACCCGACTGGGCCAGGCAGCTGGACCTCGCTCCGCATCCCGAGGGCGGCTGGTACCGAGAGACCTGGCGCAGCGAACTGACGGTGAGCCAGGCCTCGCTTCCATCGGGCTACTCCGGGCCGCGCAGCGCCGGCACCGCGATCCTGTTCCTGTTGATGCCCGGCCAGCAGTCAGCCTGGCACACGGTGCGCAGCGCGGAGTTGTGGTTCCACCATCGCGGCAGCCCCCTGATCCTGGAAGTCGGTGCGGAAAAGGACACGGCCGCAAGCGTTCTGCTGGGTCCGGACATCACCGGCGGCCAGCACCCGCAAGTGCTCGTCCCGCCCGGGCACTGGCAGCGCGCCAGACCCCGCGACGACGAGCCCGTACTGGTCAGCTGCGTGGTGGTGCCGGGGTTCGACTTTGCCGACTTCGCCCTCAGCTCTGCAGGGACGACAGATTGAACCCGGCCCCGGTCGGGTCGGTCACCGCGGCCAAACGCCCGTAGGGAGTGTCCTCGGCGGGGCGTACCACTGAGCCACCGTTGGCCACGATCAGCTCGATGGTCTTGTCGACATCGTCGGCTCCGAAAAAGGTGGTCCACGTCGACGGGACGCCCTCGGGGATGAACGCCGATCCGTCCATCACACCGACGAGTGCCTCGCCGTCGAAGTTGGCCGTGCTGTACCGGAATTCGTCAGTGTCGGAAACAGTCTCGGTGTTCCAGCCGAACACCGTGCGGTAGAAGTCCAACGCCTTGGCATAGTCGCTCGTGGTCAACTGGTGATACACCGGCGCACCGGCCTCGTTGAACACCGCGAAGCCGTCGTGCCCGGCCGGCTGCCAGATACCGAAGAACCCGTTTGCGGTATCAGACAACATCGACATCCGGCCCTTGGCCGGGATGTCCATCACGCCACCGCAGTTCCCGCCGCCGGCCGCGGTGGCCGCCTGGACCGTGGCGTCGGCATCCGCGGTATGCAGGTAGGTGGTCCAGGCGTCCGGAGCGTTCCACTGCGGATCGTTGCGCATCAGCCCGGCGACCACGTTTCCGTCGACGAATGCAGTGACGTAGCCGCCGTACTCGGGGCCGCCGGTCTCGAACGTCCAGCCGAACACCGCACCATAGAACTGCTGGGCACGTTCAAGGTCCGACGTGGCCAGATCGATCCAGGTGGGGGCGCCCAACGGCGCGCTCTGACGGGTAACCACGATAGTTCTCCTTCACGGTGAGTGGTCGGTCATTCGTATCGACCGCCGGCACCGCAGAAACTCATCGCCGGCTCGCAGCAATCCTGGCGCGGTGTTCAGCTGGTGAGCCGAACAACGACCGGTTGAGCGCGGCCCGCTTGAGGTACACGTGCACGCCGCTCTCCCAGGTGTAGCCGATGCCGCCGTGCAACTGCATGGCCTTGCCGGCCACGTCGACGGCGGTCTCGGTCGCATAGGCCTTGGCCATGGAGACCGAGCGGGGCCCCGGGTCGGCGATGGCCGCGCTCACCAGTTGGCGGGCCACCGAAATCTGCACCAGCATGTCGGCGCAGGCGTGCTTGACGGCCTGGAACGAGCCGATCGGGCGGCCGAATTGGCGGCGCACGCCGGTGTAGGCCACCGTGGCGTCGAGCATGGCCTGCGAGACACCGAGGCTGTCGCAGGCCACCGCGAGCGCGGCCCGCTCGGTCAGCGGGTGCAGGCCGGTCTCGGCGTCGAACCGCCACACCGAGTCGTCGTCGACGTCGACGCCTTCGGCAGTGACGGTTGCCACGCTTCGGGTCTCGTCGAGCACCGGCTGCTCGGTGACGGTCAGCCCGGGGGTCCCGGCAGCCACGTCCACCAGCACGGTGATACCGTCGGCGTCGCGTGCGGGCAACAACAAGCGCTGGGCACCCATGGCGTCGAGCACAAAGGTGGCCTGGCCACGCACACGCCCGGCGGCCACCTCGAATGGCACGTCGCCGGCTCCGGACAGCGCGACCGCGGCGCGGGTGGTTCCGGCGACGACCGCCGACAGCAGTGCGTCACGAGATGCGCTTTCCTGCAACGCATTCAACGCACCGATCGCCAGTACCCCGCTGCCGAGGTAGCCCGTGGTCGCGGCGGCTCGGCCCAGTTCTTCGCAGATTACCGCGACCTCGGCGAAGGTGACGCCGGCACCGCCGGCCTCCTCGGGCGCATCCAGACCGACCCAGCCGGCCGAGATCAACAACGGCCAATCGACACTGTCCTTGGCCAGCAGATCGACGGCCACCGACCGCAATTCGTCGTGTAGTTCTGAAAACTGGCTCATCACACCGCACTAGGTTCTCGGGGCAGGCCCAGACCACGCTCACCGATGATGGTGCGCTGGATCTCACTGGCGCCGCCGGGGATGGTCCATTCCCACGAGCCGATGAAGTCGAGCATCCAGGCGCCGGATTCCCAGCCGCTGGAGGCCGGTTTGGCCAGCACGGTATGGGCGTCCAGGCCACCGATCTCCGCGCCGAACCCCGTCATCCGCTGCAGCAGTTCGCTGTAGTACAGCTTCACGATCGAGGCGTCTGCGGGCCCGGCCTTCCCGGCCTCGGTTCGCTCCACCAGATCCCGGCACAGTCCGCGCAGACCGGTCAGTTCGATCTCGAACTGTGCCAATCGGTCTGCCACCACCGGATCATCGATTGGCGCGGCGTCGAGCAACCACCGGAACCCCGCATTGCCCAGCCGCTCGGACAGTTCCAGCATGGTCATACCGCGCTCGGCGCCGAGGGTGGCCTGGGCGACCTGCCAGCCCTTGTTCAGCGGGCCGATGAGGTTGGGGGCCGGGACTGCGACGTCGTTGAGGAAGATCTCGCAGAAGTGCGAATCGCCCACCGCGTTGCGGATCGGCCGCACGTCGATGCCCGGTGTTCTCATGTCCATCAGGAAGTACGAGATGCCGTGGCGCTTGGGCGCTTCCGCATCGGTGCGGGCCAGCAGCAGACACCAGTCCGCGTGCAGGGCACCACTGGCCCAGAGCTTCTGGCCGTTGACGATGAAGTTGTCCCCGTCGGCCTTGGCGGTGGTGCGAAGTGCTGCCAGATCCGATCCGGCCTCCGGCTCGGAGAAGCCCTGCACCCAGATCTCGCCGTCGAGGATGGCGGGCAGGTGCTTTTTGTGTTGCTCGTCGGTGCCGGCCGCCAACAGAGTGGACGCGGCGTGGTGAATGCCGACGAAGGCCAGGACGAGTCGGGGTGCATCGTGGGCGGCCAGTTCCTGGTACAGCACGATCTGCTCGGCGACTCCCATGCCGCCGCCCCACTCGGCGGGCCAGTGCGGCACGGCATATCCGGCGGTGTGCAGTTCGGCGAACCACGACTTCTGGAAGGCCACGAACTCGTCGGCGTCGACGCCGGTCTGCTTGGCACGCCAGTCTTTCGGGACGTGCGCGGCGCACCAGTCTTTGACGGTGGCCCGGAACTCGTCGAGATCGCTCATGAGAACAGCCCGGTGAGTCCGCGTCGGCCCAGCCGCGCGGTCAGCGTGTCGCGGGTCTTCGACACCCCGAAGGGCAAGCGGCGCAACGGCTGGCTGTAGCGCGACAGCCAAGACAATGTGGTCTCGTCGCAGAAGCCGACGGCTCCGTGCAGTTGATGGCACACCCGGAACACCACCTCTGCGGCCTCGATCGCGGCCAGCCGCAAGGCCAACGCGCCGTTGATCGCTTCGTCGGGCCCGTGGGTGGCCAGGCTCCACAAGGCGTATTTCGCGAGCATGTCGACCCCGCTGCGCTCCACCTCGGCATCGGTGAGCTGGAACTGGACCCCCTGGAAGGCCGACAGTGGTTGGCCGAACTGCTTGCGCAGGCTGACGTGGGCGACGGTCAGGTCGATGGCCCGGTCCAGCATGCCCAGCAGCGTCCATGACGGCAGTACCAGGGCCAGCGCCACATCATCGAGGCCGTCAGAATCGAGCGCGGCCAGCTCCAGCGCCGTGGCGAACGACGGGCCCGAAGCGGCGGTGTGGGTCACCGTGCTACGTTGCCCGTCCAATGTCACAGTGGCCCAGCGATTGTCGAGTCCCTGCAACGCGGCCTCGGGCACGTCGGCATCGATGACGACGAGCCCGTCGACCTCCACGCCCGCCGGTCGTGCCAACCGCTCGGCCACGGGGTACGGCAGCGCCCAATAGCCCGCGCTGCGGCACACCGCCGCCGCGGCCTCCAATGAGTCGGCGTCACCGCGGGGTTCGAGTTCGAAGACCCCCAGGCCCTCCAGCACAGGCACGACGAGTCCGGCGCGGGTATCGGGCTTGGCGTCGGCCTGTGCCAACAACTGATCGCCACCGGCGGCCTCGAAAGCCTTGAGCGCCTGGCGGCCATATTCCTTGGCGTCCTCGCCGAGATCGAGAATCATCGTCGTCACGCCTTCCCGGCCAGCATGGTCCGCGACAAGAGGATGCGCTGCATCTCGATGCTGCCCGAGGACACCGTCGACGCCTGCGAGTACCGCCAGTGGTCTTCGACCTCGGCGCGGAAGTAGTCAGCGCTTTCGGTCCCGCGCGGGATCGCCGCGACAATCTCCATGAGCACCTCGGCGCTCTCCTGGTCCAACCGCGTCACCGCAATCCGATATGCCGCGGAGTCACCGGGATTCACCCGACCGGTGGCCTGCATCGACACCACCCGGTAGGCCATCAGCCGGGCGCGGCGGCAGTGGGTGAGCATCCGGGTCCACCGACCGCGCAACTCGGCGGGCAGCTGCTCCCACGTGTCGCCGAGTACCTCGGGTGCGGCCTGCAACAGCCGTTCACACCGTGCGTACCGGGCAATGCCGACGCGCTCGAAGGACACCACGTCCTGCACGATCGACCAGCCCTGGTCCACGGTTCCGAGCACGTCGGCCTCGGTGACCTTGAGGTCATCGAAGAACACCTCGTTGAGATGGTGCGGACCCATCATAGTCCGGATCGGACGCACCGTGATCCCCGGGGAGTCCATCGGCACCAGGAAGATCGTCATGCCCTGTTGTTTCTTCTGGGTTGCGCCTTCTCCCACCTTGGAAGTCCGGGCCAACAGGAAGATCCACTGTGCCATGGTGGCGTAGGACGTCCAGATCTTCTGACCGTTGACCCGCCAGCCGTCGTCCTCTCGGCGCGCGTAGGTCCGCAGCGAGGCCAGGTCCGAACCGGACTCCGGCTCGGAAAACCCTTGGCACCAGATCACTTCACCGTTGGCGATCGGCGGCAGATGTTTGCGCTGCTGTTCTTCGGTCCCGTGGCGCATGATGATCGGCCCCACCCAGTTGACACCCATGTACTGCGCGCCGCGCGGCTCGTGGTGGGCCCACATCTCCTCGCGGACCACGGTCTGCTCCCACACCGAGGCATCCCCGCCGCCGAACTCCTTCGGCCACGACATGCACAGGAGATGCTTCTGCGCCAGGGTGCGGCAGAACTGTTGAGCCACCGCCAGATCGGCGGGGTCATCGGTGAACGCCCCGAGAAAATCGGCGGGTACCTCGTCGGCGATCAACGCACGCAGTTCACCGCGTAACGTGTCGGCCGCTTCACCAAAATCGAAATCCACTCCTGACCTTCCTATCGCGGCCCGAGCTCGGCCAGCACCTCGTCGGTGTCGGCGCCCAGTTCCGGTGCGTACCCGGCGATCCGGCCGGGCGTGCGGGAGAACCACGTCGGCACCCCGGGCATCCGCACCCGGCCGTGCGGCGTGTCGACGGTTTCGAACAACCCGACCGCGTTGAGGTGCTCGTTCTCGAACAGGGCGTCGGGGGTAAGCATCGGCGCGGCCGGAATCTCCAACTCCGCGAACAGATCCAACCATTCGGCGGTGGTGCGCTCCTTGAGCGTCTGCGCCAACAGCCCGTAGACCGTGTCGATCTGGCGAGCCCGCTGTTCGAGGGTGTCGTACGCCGGGTTGTTCCAACTCGGTTGCACCCGGTCGATGAACGCGTTCCAGTGCTTGTCGTTGTAGATCAGGGCGGCGATGTGGCCGTCCTTGGTCTCGTACGGCCGGCGGTTGGGGGTGACCGCCCGCGGGTAGACCGCAGGCCCGAGCGGGGGGTCGAACATGGCGCCGTTGGCATGTTCGACCAGCATGAAAGAGGCCATGGTCTCGAACATGCTGACCTCGACCTCCTGGCCCTCACCGGTGCGCTCGCGGTGGAACAGCGCCATGGTGGTGGCGTAGAGCGCGGTCAGTCCGGCCACCTTGTCGGCCATGATCGTGCCGACGTAGGAGGCCTCCCCCGTCAATTGCTGTTGCACGGCAGGCAATCCGCACTCAGCCTGGATGGTGTCGTCGTAGGCGGGCCGGTCGGCGTCCGGACCACGACGGCCGTAGCCGTAGCAGTTGGTGTAGACGATGCCCGGATTGATCGCGGCCACCTCGTCGTAACCGAAACCGAGCTTGGTGATGGCCTTGGCCCGCATCGAGTGGATGAAGACGTCGGCGTCGGCGATCAGGGCCCGCAAGGTCTCCTTGCCCGCGTCCGACCGCAGATCCAGCACCACGCTGCGCTTGCCGCGGTTGACGTTGACGAACACCCCGCTCATACCGGGCGCCGGGCCCACCGAGATGTAGCGGGTGTTGTCCCCCGCCGGGGTTTCGACCTTGATGACGTCGGCGCCCATGTCGGCCATGATCTGTGTGCAGTACGGACCCATCACCATGGCGGTGAGGTCGACGACCCGAACACCGTGCAGTGGACCGGTTGTCATGACGCTGCCTTACTGAAGCTGTAGCGGATGTGGTCGGCATGCCCGTCGGGAACCACCGGGAAGATCACCGGCGCGCAGAGGTCACGGATACCGTCCATCTGCTTCCCGACCTCCTCGACGGTCCATGACGGCTGGTATACCCCCGGCGACTCCGCGATCGCCGCCCGCGCGATGCGCCCCGCGATCGCCACGAAGTATTCCCCGGTGACTGAACAGGATTCATGGGCCAACCACCCGACGGTCGGCGCCACCAGGTCCGCACCCATCGGCGGGTACGCCGAGGTGTCCAAGCCCTCGGCCATCCGGGTCACCGCGCCGGGCACGATCGCGTTGCACATCACCCCGTCGGCGGCACCTTCCAGTGCCACCACATTGCACAGCCCGAGGATGCCGGCCTTGGCCGCGGCATAGTTGGCCACCTCATGGTTGCCGTAGAGCCCGCCGATCGAGCTCGTCAGCACCACCCGGCCGTACCCGGCGTCGCACATCAGCGGAAACGCCGGGCGCACAACGTGGAATGCACCGCGCAGGTGCACGTCGAGAACGGCTTCGAAATCGTCGTAGCTCATCTCCTTCAGCGAGCCACGGCGCACTGTGCCGGCGTTGTGGATCAGGATGTCGAGCCGGCCGAATGCGTCGATGGCTTTGCCGATGATCGCCTGGCCACCTTCGGGTGTGGCCACCGAATCGGTGACAGCGACGGCTTCGCCACCCGCCGTGATGATTTCGTCGACCACTTGCTGCGCCGGGGTGGTGTCGGTCCCGTCGCCGGTGAGGCTGGCGCCGGGGTCGTTGACGACGACCTTCGCTCCCCGCGACGCCAGCAGCAGCGCGTATTCCCGGCCCAGCCCCCGCCCGGCGCCGGTGATGACGGCGACGCGATCGTCGAATCGCAGAGTGCTCAAGCGAAGGGCTCCTCGCCCTCGAGCTTGGTGCGCTGCAACAGCCGGCCCGATGCGGGGTCATACGGTGTGGCCCGGTGCATGGTTCCGGTGTTGTCCCAGATCACCAGGTCGCCGACGGTCCACTTGTGCCGGTAGGTGAAGTCCGGCTGAGTGGCCCAATCCCGCAGCCGCACCAGCAGTTCGGCGCTCTTCTTGAAGTCCACAGCGGTGATGTGCCGCGCGGTAGCGCCGAGCACCAGCGACTTACGACCGGACTGATGCGTCCACACCAGCGGCAGTTCCCGGTCGCCGATGGCCATCATGCGACGCAACGTCTTGGTGTCGGGTTCGGGGTCGTAGTAGAACAACGTGTTCCACGCCGAGTGCATCACCCGCAGGCCCTCGATCTCGGCCTTGTCCGCATCCGACAGCGCGTCATAGGCGGCGTAGGTGTTGCAGAACTCGGTGTCGCCTTCGTCGGGGTTACCCAGCGCCACGCTCTGCAGCAGTGAGGCGAGGATCGGGACCTCGTTCATGGTCCCGTCGATGTGCCAGTACAGCGAGCCTTTGAGGTAGTCCGCCTGCTTGTTCACCTCGGTGTCCAGCGACACCTTGTACAGCTTCTCGCCCTGGTGTTCGGGGGCGAAGGTGCCCAGCGTTTCGGTGAAGGCGATCTGCTCGTCATCGGTGAACCCGATCTGCGGGAACACCAGCACCCCGCGCTGCTCGAGCAGTTCGCGAATCCGGCCGGCATGCTCACCGGACAGCAGCGCAGCCTTGTCGGACCGGATCTCGGTTCCGATGTGGGGCTTGATATCCCGGGTTTGCAGAGCAGTCGAGGTCGTCATGAGGTGAGCTCCAGACCCTCCAGGTCACCCTTGTCCCGCCATTCGGCAATCAGCTCGTCGAAGGCGTAGAAACCGGGCGAGTAGAAATCGCCGAGGAAGGCACCGTTACGTTCCGCTCCCCCGCGGCCCTCGTTGTTGTAATAGCCCGGCGTGCAGGACAGTTCGAACGCCGAGTTGTCGATCGACAGTTCACGGACCGTGGCCACCCAGGCGTCCTGACCCTCCTGGCTGGGCTCGACCGTGGTGGCGCCCCGGTTCTGCGCCTCGGCGATGAGGTAGGCGATGTGCTTGGCCTGCTGTTCGAACATCGCCGTGGTGTTGGCCGATACCCCGCCCTGGATGAAGCCCATGAAGAACTGGTTGGGGAATCCGCGGCTGGTCATGCCGTGCAGGGTCTTGTAGTCGTTCTGCCAGTAGTCGAACAACGACAGCCCATCGCGGCCCACGATGTTCTCGATCGCGAACCGGCGGCTGATCTCGGTGGAGATCTCGAAGCCACTCGCGAAGATCACGCAGTCGACCTCGTATTCGACGCCGTCGGCGACGATGCCCTTCTCCGTCAGCCGCTCCACACCCTTGGAGGCCGACACGTCGACGAGCGTCACATTGGGGCGGTTGAAGGTTTCCAGGTAGTGCTCGCTGGACGTCGGCCGCTTGCACATGAATCGGTAGTACGGCTTGAGCGCCTCGGCCGTCTCGGGATCCTTGACGATCTCGGCAACATGGCGGCGCAGCCGCTCCATGATCTTGAAGTCTTCTTCCTCGCGGAAGGCCATGATCTGCTCGATGGTGACTTCTGCGGGGTTCTCCGTGGCCGCGATCCGGGCGGTCAGGTTCCGCCCGAGCTCAGTCCAGAAGTCGCACACCAGGTCTGGTTCACCGAACACCACGCCGACGAACGGCGACCAGTTGTGGAAGTTGCGCTTGCGCTCTTCCTGCCAACCGGGCTGCAGCGACGCGGCCCATTCTGGGTCGGTGGGCGGGTTCGTGCGCGCATCGACCGACGACGGGGTGCGCTGGAAGACGAACAGTTCTTTGGCGTCGCGGCCCAGGTGCGGTACCAGTTGGATACCGGTGGCGCCGGTGCCGACGAGTGCGACGCGCTTGTCGGCCAGTTTGTGCAGGCCACCGTCGGCATCACCGCCGGTGTAGTCGTAATCCCAACGGGCGGAGTGGAACACGTGACCGGTGAAGTCCTTGATTCCCGGGATGCCTGGGAGCTTGGGCCGGTTGTAGGAGCCTTGAGCCATCACCACGAACCGGGCCCGGATGTCGTCACCCCGGTCGGTGCTGATCTGCCAGCGCTGCGTCGCGTCGTCCCAACGCAGTTCACGGACCTGGGTGGAGAACAGCGCACCGTCGTACAATCCGAAGTGCTTGCCGATGTTGCGGCAGTGCTGGAAGATCTCCGCGCCGTCGGCGAACTTCTTGCTCGGCATGAAGTCGAGCTCTTCGAGCAGCGGGATGTAGCAGTAGGCGTCGTTGTCGCACTGGATTCCCGGGAAGCGGTTCCAGTACCACACCCCGCCGAAATCGCCGGCCATCTCGATGACCCGGATCCCTTCGACCCCGGCCTTCTTCAGGTAGGCCCCGGCGAGCAGGCCGGCGAAGCCACCGCCGAGGATGACCACGTCGGCGTCTTCGACGATCGGGTCCCGCTCGGTCACCGTGGTGTACGGGTCGACCTCGTAGAACTCGGCGTATTCACCTTCCAGTTCCAGGTATTGATCCCCGCCCTCGGGCCGGAGCCGCTTGGCCCGCTCGGCGGCGTACTTCTCCCGGATCGCATCGATGTCGATGTCGGTGGGGACGTCGGTGGGCCCACACGGTTGGTTCATGCGTTGGCCTTTTCGGGGAGCGCACCCGGATGCAGCGGGGCTTCCATATCGTGCACCGCGGGCAGCACCTCGGCGGCGAACAGCTTGGTGGACTCCATGGCCTTCTCATACGGCATGGTGCCGAACTGCGGAACGATGGTGACCTCGCAGAACGAACAGGCCTCCTGCGCGGCCTTGAGCTTTTCGAACACCGTCTCGGGGGTTCCGATGAGCAGGTTGGAGGCGTGGTATCCGGGCGGGCCGCCCTTCTTCTGGTTGCCGACCTCCGAGGCCAGCACGGCCGTCGCGCTGGCCTCGCGGGCGGCGTAGGCCTCATAGCCCTTGACGCCCTTGAAGTTCGACGCGTCGGCGAAACCGTAGTGCACGTTGACGTCGCGGTTGGCGGTCCAGATCCATTCTTCGGTTTGGGCGACCTCGTCTTCGGAGCCCACGCAGTACATGAACATCACGTTCTTGGGCTGACACGGTCCCAGGCCCTCCTCGGCGCGGAAGGTGTTGACCTTGCGCACCTCTTCACCGGCATCGGTGATCGGCTTGTTGCCCACGAACAACGGCACCATGCCGCGCCGGGACAGGATCTCCAGTGACTCGGCGGTCGAGGACGAGCTGTAGATGCGGTCGAACAGGTCGGTGCTGATCGGCTCCGGGCGCAGCGACATCTCCGGGAAGCTGAAGATCTTGCCCTCGTAGGAGAACCGCTCACCCGAGAAGGCCAGCTTGAGGATGTCCAGGGTCTCGTTGAACCGGTCGCGGCTCTCTTCGCGCGGCACCCCGACCGCAGCGAACTCACCCTTCGACACCCCACGGCCCAGGCCGATCGTGGTGTAGCGACCGTTGGAGACGATGTCGAGGTAGGCGATCTGGGTGGCCAACCGGATCGGGTTCCACCACGGCACCACCGCCACGAACGTACCGAGGCTGACCCGCTCGGTGCGTCCGGCGAAATAGGTCAGGGCCTGAATCGGGTTGGGCGTCATGCCATATGGCGTGCCGTGATGCTCGGGGAACCAGATCCCGTCGAAGCCCAGCGGCTCGGCGAGATCACCGAGGGCCAGCGCGGCCTGCACGCACTTGTAGTCCGGCGTGGCCGGCGGGGTGCTGAAATCACCGGCGAGCACTCGCTCCCAGTCCTGGGAGTTCTGCGCTCCGGTACCCAGATTGACCTTCATGTTGTCTCCTTACTCGGCGATTTGGGTGCGTCTGGTAACGCTGAGCGTTACTGGATGCACCCAAATCACTGGATGTCTCGGGGCTCTCCGGTGCCCATGTACTTGGAAAGTTGGTAGTGCAGGTTGACCGTGCTGCGTTCGCGGTAGGGATTCGGCAGAGTTCCCGGGAAGCCCGCGGATTTCATCCCCTGTTGCACTGCGGCCATGTTCGAGAAGTCCTGCGGCAGCACCGACAGCCAGTTCGGGGAGTCCTTCGGGGTGTAGGCCCACTCGGTCTGCGGCTCCTCCCCTTTGGGATACAGCTCGAAGACGGCGACCTCGAAGATGCACTTGTCCGGGTTGTAGCTCGGATCGGGGCGGGCGCTGTAGCACAGTGCACTGGTCAGGCCCTGTCCCACTTGGAAGTTCGGGAAGATCTGCCAGGCCGTGCCGCTCTGTCCCAGGATGTCCGGCGGGATGGTCGGCCAGATCACGCCGCGCGCCTCGTCATCACGACGGGCCGAGGCCAGCCAGTGCTGCAGCACCTCGTCGGCCGGAGTTCCCTCGGGCAGTTCGTCGACCAGCCGTTTGGCGGCGTTCACCAGGGTGTTCGTCGTCGTCGCGTTGGTCTCTTCCATGGTGTACACCTGCATCTCGGCCGTCGAGATGCGCGGATCACCGGTTCCCAGGCGGATCTTGGACTTGGTCTCGTCCAGACCCTTCGGCGCGTCGTAGCCGATGTTGCTGTGCTTGCCCTGCGCCTTTGCCCAGCCCTTGAACTCGCCGAACTGGTTGAACTCCGGGTGCGTGGTGAACACGTGGTAGGTCTCGTTGAAGGCCTCCATCGCGACCTTCCAGTTGCAGTCGAAGTACAACCACTTGCGCCACTTGTAGCGCATGTTCTCCAACCCGAACGGGTCGAGGATCTTGGCCGCCGGGTACAGGTAGTCGATCAACGGCTCGCAGTGCGGGTCCATGTTGATGAACAGCCAGCCGCCCCACGTGTCCACCTGCACGGGCGCCAAATGCGTGTTAGCCGCGGTGAGTTTGCCCTGCCAGTCGTCCTGTTCGCGGATGTGGGTGCAGGCGCCGTCGAGACCGTACGTCCAGCCGTGGAACCCGCAGACGAAGGATTTCCGGGCCCGGCCGTTCGCGTTCTTGGCCCCCTCGGGGTTGTCGATCAGCTTGCGCCCACGGTGCATGCAGACGTTGTGGTGGGCGGCAAAGGTTTCTGCGCCGGTCCGCACGATGATGATCGAGTCGTCGAGAATGTCGTAGGTGAGGTAGTTGCCGACCTCCGGAATTTCCTCGACCCGACCGACTTGCTGCCATACCTTGCGCCACAGCCGATCCCGTTCCGCGCGTGCGTAATCCGGACTGATATAAGCCTCGACCGGGATGGTCATCGGCTCCGACAGGTCCTCGGCGATGATCCCCGTCGAGTCATCCGGTTCGGCGTCGACCTCCAGCGCGGCGTCGAGATGTGATTCGGTATGGGCCATTAGATCCTCCTGATGGCTTCGCGGAAGGATTCGTCCTTGAGGAACAGCGAGGTGTTGTCCCCGCCGAGGTGGGTCCACCGCAGGTTGAGACCGCCGTCGACGAGGATCGTCTGGCCGGTGATGTAGCTCGACAGATCGGAGAGCAGAAACAGGATCGCTTTGGCCTGCTCCTCGGGAGTGCCGCGCCGGCCCATCGCGATCGCCCGCTGGTCGCGCTCCGGGTCGGCGTCGACATACGTTGCCGAGGCGGCGGTTTCGGTCACCCCGGGAGCGACGGCGTTGACCCGGATACCCTCAGGCGCCAGTTCCACCGCCATGGTCCGGGTGGCTGCCACGATCGCAGCTTTCGCCGTGCCATAGGCGATGTGGTAGGGCGCGGTGTTCATTCCACTGATCGAGGACACCGACACGATGGAGCCCGGATTACCTTGGGCCCGAATCTCACCCGCAACGGCCTGGCTCATGAAGAACATGGTTTCCAGATTCGCGGTGAACAGCTCGCGCCAGTCGGCCCGGGAGACCCGGGTGGCCGGCATCCAGGTGGACGGTGCCGCGCCGCCGGCGACGTTGACCAGACCGTACAACTGCCCGTCCGCCCGGCGCGCCGCGTCAAGCACGGTGGCGATGCCCTCGTCGGTGGACGCGTCGGCCGCCACCGTCACCACGTTCAAGCCCTTGTCGGCCAGCGGGGCGACGTGGGTGTCGAGGTTGTCCTGCGAGCGGCTCACCGCCACCACGGTGGCGCCGGCCTCGGCCGCCATGCGCGTGACGGTGGTGCCGATGCCGCCGCCACCGGCGCCCGACACCACCACGACCCGGCCGTCCAGGTTGACTGAACCATCCATGCGCGGCCCTATTTGTCCGGACAATAAATAACGATCTTCATATTGGAGAACACTATTCCCCAGGGCTTATTCAGCCGTCAAGGCCTGATCTTGGTCGATGGGCAGCTATTGTCTGGACTACGGCAAGTTGCTAACGTCCGAGGTCATGAGCGCCGCTTCGGTATCTGACGCGAGGTACACCGCAAACCCGACCGCAGCCGGGGACTGGACGTTGGAGCAGGTCACCGCTGCCAGCCGCTTGTTCGGCGCGAACGGCCTGCGCACTGGACCCGACGGACGTATCTACGTCGCACAGGTGACGGGCAGCCAGATCAGCGCCCTGGACCTGGCCACCGGACGGCTCGAGACCGTCAGCGCCAAGGGCGGCGACATCATCGCCCCCGACGACGTCGCCTTCGACGCCGACGGCAACCTCTATGCCACCGAGGTGATGGACGGCCGGGTCAGCGTCCGCGCCACCGACGGCACCACCCGCGTGCTGCGCGATGACATTCCCTCGGCCAACGGCATCACTTTCCACGCGGGCCGGCTGTTCGTCGGTGAATGCCGCGAGGGTGGCCGGCTGATGGAGTTCGACCTCGCCGGCGGTGCCCCGCGGGTCCTGCTGGAGAACGTGCCCTCCCCCAACGCGATGGAGGTGGGCCCCGACGGACTCCTCTACTTTCCCGTGATGGGGGCCAACGAGATCTGGCGGATCGATCCTGACGGGGGGTCACCCGAGGTGGTCGCCGGCGGACTCGGCGTGCCCGACTCGGTAAAGTTCGACGCCGACGGCCACATCGTCTCCACGCAGGTCGCCAGCGGCCAGGTGCTGCGCATCGACCCGCGCAACGGCGAGCAGACACTGCTCGCGCAGCTGACCCCCGGCCTGGACAACTGCACGTTCGTCGACGGGCGGTTGTTCGTCTCCAACTTCACCGGTGAGATCACCGAGATCCTGTCCGGCGGCACCACAGCGGTGTTGCCGGGCGGGCTGAACTGGCCGCTGGACCTGACCGTCGGGACCGACGGCAACCTCTATGTCGCCGATGGCACGTACTTCTACCGCGTCGGGCCCGACGGGGCGCTGCAGACCGTCGCGATGCTGTTCTCCCCCGGCTATCCCGGCTTCTTGCGCGGGGTGATCGCTTCGGGCCCAGGGGAATTCATCGTCACCACCGCAGCCGATACCGTGGCCCGCTTCCGCCCGGGCGGCCCCGAAAGTTCTGCGGACGAGGTGAGCCAGGTGCTGGCGGGCGGCATCGACCAGCCCTACGGCGTGGCCCTGGCGCCCGACGACTCGGTGCTGGTGGTCGAACAGGGTGCGGGACGGCTTCTTTCGGTACGCGACGGGGTTGTCGACGTGCTGGCGTCCGGGCTGGACACCCCGGTCGGTGTGACACTCGGGCCGGACGGCGCCCCGCTGGTGTCGGTCGCGGGTGCGGTGGTCCGGGTACATGGTGGATCGGCCGAGCCGCTGGTGGATGGACTCCACACCCCGCACGGCATCCTGGTGCGTGACGGCGCGCTCTACATCGTCGACTCCGGCAGCAAGGAGGTGATCGAGTACGACCTCGACACCGCCGCGCGCACGTCGATCGCTACCGGGCTGCCGGTCGGCCCGCCGCCCGGCGTCACCCCCAAGCCGCTGAAGGGTATGCCGCCGTTCTCCGGACCGCAGGGCCCGTTCGCCGGAATCACCGCGGGACCTGATGGCACGCTGTATGTCTCCGGTGACGGGGACGGCAGCGTGCTGGCGCTGCGTCGGGGTTGAGAATGACACTCACCCCCACCGAACACCGTTACCTCCAGGTGGCGCGCACCCTGCGCAAGGAGATCGTCGACGGGGTGTACCCGGTGGGCTCGCAGTTGCCCACCGAGCACGAGCTGTGTGAGCGCTTCGAGGTCAGCCGCTACACCGTCCGTGAAGCGCTACGTCGGTTGCGCGACGACAACCTGGTCACCTCGCGGCCCCGCGCCGGGACCACGGTGGCGCCGCGGGCATCCACGAATACCTATGCCCAGGACGTGGTTTCGATCAACGACCTGCTGGCGTTCGCCACCGGCGCGCAGTTCACCATCGAGTCCAACGCCATGGTGACGATCGACGCCGAACTGGCCGACCGCACCGGGCTCCCGCTCGGTGAACAATGGTTGGCGGTGCGCGGCTACCGGCAGGCCGACGACGACACCGCCCCGGTCTGCCGCACCGAGTACTACATCAACCGCAGCTTCGCCGCCGTCGGCCGGCTGCTGCAGCGACACTCCGGTCCGATCTTCCCGCTGATCGAGGATCTGTTCGGTGTCAGCATCGTCGAGGTGCACCAGGTGATTTCCGCGATCTCGGCGACTGATGAGCTGGCTGCGGCCCTCAAGGTGGCCGCCGGATCGGCAGCCCTGCAGATGCAGCGGACCTACACCACCTCCGACGGCGAGGTCGCCCAGGTGACCGTCAACACCCACCCGTCGGACCGATTCCGGCACGCCATGACGATGCGTCGGGTCAAAGGCTGATGCGACACGATCAAGCCCGCACCGACGATGCCTACGCGCGCGGGCTGTGGGTTTCCACCACCTTGGCCGATGCGCTGGCCGACGCGGCACGCGACACCCCGGATCGGGCGCTCGTGATCGACGGCGACGTCACCCTGACCGCCGGTGAATTGCATTCTCGGGCCCGGGCTCTCGCACTGCGCCTGGCCGAGTGGATGCCGCCGGGCAGCGTGGTGTCGTTCATGCTGCCCAACTGGCATGAGGCCGCGATCATCTACCTGGGCGCCACGCTGGCCGGCATGGTGGTCAACCCGATCCTGCCCTCATTGCGCGACCGCGAGCTGAGCTTCATCCTCGCCGACGCGCAGAGCCGGGCGATCTTCATCCCCGCCGAATTCGGCAGCCACGACTACGCCACCATGCTCATCCGGGTCTGTGCACAGTTGGACACCCCACCGGAGGTGGTGGTGCTGCGCGGAGATCCCGGGCCACACCGGGCATTCGAGACGCTGGGCGAGGCCGCCGAGGGCGAGCTGCCGGCCCTCGACCCCGACGCCGTCCGGATGATCATGTACACCTCGGGCACTACCGGGCGGCCCAAAGGCGTGCTGCACAGCCACAACTCGATCCACGCGTTGATCCGCCAGCTCGGCCAGCATTGGATGGTCGACCCCGGCGACACGTTCCTCGTGCCCTCGCCCATCGCCCACATCGGCGGTTCCATCTACGCCTTCGAATGTCCGTTGCTGTTGGGCAGCACCGCGGTGCTGATGCAGCGCTGGAACGCCGAGGACGGCGTGGCACTGATGACCGCCCACGGGTGTACCCACATGGCCGGGGCGACACCGTTTCTGGAGCAGCTCCTCGGCGCCGCCGAACGGGCCGGCACCCGACTGCCCGACCTCAAGGTGTTCATCTGTGGTGGGGCCTCGGTGCCGCCGTCGCTGATCCGGCGGGCGTCGTCGTATTTCGAGCGGGCCGTGGTCAGCCGGGTGTACGGCTCCACCGAGGTACCGGTGACGACCGTCGGTTCACTGGCACCCGGTGACGTCGAGCATGCCGCCGAGACCGACGGCCGGCCGGGCTTCGCCGAGGTCCGGCTGGTGTCCGGCGAAATCCGAGCGCGCGGGCCGCAAATGCTGCTGGGCTATCTGCACGCCGACGACGACATCGAATCCTTCGACGAGAACGGCTCTTTCCGCACCGGAGACCTCGGCCGTTGGGTCGACGGCGACTATCTGCAGGTGACCGGGCGGGCCAAGGACCTGATTATCCGCAACGGCGAGAACATCTCCCCCAAGGAAGTCGAGGACATCCTAATCGGCAAACTCGGCATCACGGAGATCGCTGTCGTCGGCCTGCCCGACGAACGCACCGGCGAGCGCGCCTGCGCGGTGCTCGTGACGGCCGACGGTCACCGGCCCGATGTGGCCGATCTCGGCCGGGTGCTGACCGAGCACGGCCTGGCCCGGTTCAAAACCCCGGAGCGGGTGGAGATCTGGGATGCGCTACCGAAGAACGACGCAGGCAAAGTCTTGAAACACCACATCCGAGCGACGCTGGAGGGTTGACCAGTCATGCAGGTTGCGATCGTCACCGGGGCCAGCAGCGGCATCGGATTCGGCTGTGCCACCACGCTTGCCGCGGCGGGGATGGCCGTCGTCGGCGCCGGCCGGGATGCGGACCGGCTCGCCGAACTGGAGCGTGCGATCGGTGATCCGGACCGGGTGCAGACCGTCACGGCCGACCTAACCGCCGACGACGGCCCGGCTCGTGTGGTCGAGGCCGCCGTGCAGCGCTGGGGGCACGTCGACTTCCTGATCAACAACGCCGGTATCGGCAGCCCCAAGCCGTTGCACGAGACCGACGACGAAACCCTGGATTACTTCCTGGGGATCATGCTGCGGGCACCGTTCCGGCTGGCCCGAGATGTGCTGCCGCACATGGGTCCGGGCTCGGCGATCATCAACGTCACCTCCACGTTCGCCGTCGTCGGCGGCTTGCGCGGCGGGGCCTACTCGGCGGCCAAGGGTGGTTTGACGGCGCTGACCACCCACATCGCCTGTCAGTACGGCGCGCAGGGCATCCGGTGCAATGCGGTGGCCCCTGGCGTCACGGTCACGCCGATGGTCGAGCACCGGTTGGAGAACGAAGGGTTCCGCAAGATGCAGACCGAGATGACGCCGCACACCCGGCTGGGGCGGGTGGAGGACATCGCCGCCACGGTGGCATTCCTGTGCTCGGAGGGCGGCAGTTTCATCAACGGCCAGACCATCGTCGTCGACGGTGGGTGGAGCTCGACGAAGTACCTGTCCGACTTCGCGCTGAACTCGCAATGGATTGCCCGATGAACGTTTTCGCGGTTCTCGACCAGGCCGCCGCCCGGTTCGGCGACCGCGGTGCGGTGTTCCTCGGTGAACAGCAGGTACATACCTGGGCGCAGCTGCGCGACCGGACACTGCGGTTGGCCACCGCACTGAAGTCTCTCGGTGACCGCGGCACCCGGATCGCCGTCGCCAGCGAGAACCGGCCCGAGATCGTCGAGTTGATGTTTGCGATCTGGGCGGCCGAGTGCGTGTTCGTGCCGATCAATTACAAGCTGCACCCGCGCGAGATGGCCGACATCGTCGCGGATTCCGGTGCCAGTCAGGTGTTCGCCTCGGCCAAGATCGCGGCCGGGTTGGAGTTGGACATCCCGGTCGAGACGATCGGTGGGCCGGACTACGGCCGGTGGTTCGACTCTGCCCCTGCCGTCGCCCCGACCACCGACCCCGGTGCCCTGGCCTGGCTGTTCTACACCAGCGGCACCACCGGAAAGTCCAAGGGCGCCATGCTGTCCCATCGCAACCTGATGGCGATGACAGTGTCCCACCTGGCCGACTTCGACGACCCCGACGAGAACTGCAGCCTGATCCACGGCGCCCCGATGTCGCACGGCTCGGGCCTGTACATCCCGCCGTATGTGTTGCGTGGTGCCCGCCAGGTGATTCCGGAATCGGCCGCGTTCGAGCCCGACGAGTTTCTGGACCTGTGCGATCACCATCCGGGCAGCAGCGCCTTTCTGGCCCCGACCATGGTGCAACGGCTCATCCAGACCGGCCGGCCACGTCCGGAGAACCTGAAAACCGTTGTCTACGGCGGCGGCCCGATGTATGTCGACAGCCTCAAGAAGGCGCTGGCCGCCTACGGTCCGATCTTCGTGCAGCTCTACGGCCAGGGCGAGGCGCCGATGACGATCACCGGGCTGCGCCGCGCGGACCATATTGCGGCTCTGGAAACCGGAGACGACGCGACGCTGGGCTCGGTCGGTTACCCGCGGTCCGGCGTCGAGGTTGCCGTGCTCGGCTCCGGCGGCGTGCCCGCAGCCGTCGGTGAGATCGGCGAAATCGTCTGCCGCGGCGACGTCGTCATGTCCGGCTACTGGAACAACCCCACCGCCACCGCCGCCACCCTCAACGACGGCTGGCTGCACACCGGCGACATGGGCTCCTTCGACGCCCGCGGCTACCTCACCCTGCGCGACCGCTCCAAGGACGTCGTGATCAGCGGGGGCAGCAACATCTATCCCCGCGAGGTCGAGGAAGCCCTGCTCGAACATCCCGACGTCATCGAGGCCGGCGTCGTCGGCGCCCCCGACGCGGACTGGGGCGAAGTCGTCGTCGCATTCGTGGTGGGCGACGTCGACGCCGCGGCCCTCGATGCACATCTGCTGGAACGCATCGCTCGGTTCAAACGGCCCAAACGGTACGAATTCATCGATGCGCTACCGAAGAACAGCTACGGCAAGGTGCTCAAACGGGAACTGCGGGAGCGGCTAGTCACACCTAAATCCGACCATTAATGACAGCCAGTTCCGCCCCGGTGATGAAGCTGCTCTGATCCGAGGCCAGGAACAGCACCGCGGAGGCGATTTTGTCGGGGTGACCCAAGCGCTTCACCGGCACCTCAGCCGCCGAGGCGTCCAGCAACTCATGCTTCGGTTCGGCGGGTACCAGGCCGGTGAGTCCCGAGGTTTCGATCGGGCAAGGGACGAGGGTATCGACCCGAATCCTTGCAACTCGGATGTCACCTACTCGTACAGCAAACCGACTCTCCGGACATGCCGGGTCGGTTCTTCCCGTACGATGATCGCACGCACTTTGCCGGTCAGGAACCGGATAGATGCCTCGGGGGGTCATTGCGATGTGGGACGTCATTGACCATACGGCGTCGGTTCTGGGAATCATCGGATTTGTTCTTGCGCTCGTCGGCGGTTCCAGATTCTTGAAGGGCGCAAAGTCGACCGCGCAATGGTTCATAGGCATTTGGTCGCTGCTGCTATTCGTATGGAGTTGCTTACTTGCCGCCCACATCGACTGGGTTATGGAACGCACTTGGCAGTTCCTCAGTTCGTCGTTTGCATATGTAGAAAATTTTACAGGATTGTCATCGTCGGGGGGATGGACACTAACATTCATGATCTTCGGCGCAGTCTTGGCGGCTTCTCTCGCGCCGCTCAGGATCAGTGGTCTGCGTAATGATCGACTTACACAGATCTCACAGCCAATCATTAAGAAGATCCAAAAGAAATATGGCAAAGATCGAAATAGATTAGCGCTCGAGTTTCAACGATATATAAAAGACACTGGATTAAATCCGACGCTAGCCTCAGCGTCCTACATTGGGATAGGCGTTATCGCTACTATCACGTCGACCTACCTCCAGGCCGTCGGCCTGAACTATGCAAACGTACACTACGGAAAACTATTCACTAGTCCGGTGCTACCTTGGTTACTGGTTGCAGTAATTGCACTAATGCGAACTGCGGTGCAAATAATTTCTCAGAATTATGTCACTACAAATTTCGGCTCGCCGCCCGGGAGTGGCACCGCCGCACGCGTAGTAGTGACAATCTGTGTCGTGGGAAGCGCGGTATTCTCAATCAACGATGGACGAGCGCTGCTATCCTTCATCTGTTACTACTTCGTTCAATTGGTCATTCTGTGGGTTTTGACAAAAGAACCTGTAACGATTGACCCGCAGATCGAATTGAAGTGGACCAAGCACTACTCGTAACCGGCGACGGTTGGCCCACACACGCCGCTTCCGTCCGTCTTAGCTTAAACCAACTGACTGTCCCATGAACACCGGCGTCTGACTGAGATCGGATGGGCTGACACTTCCGACCCGTCAAGACCCAACGCACTCGAAGATGCCCCATTGCACCTTAGCGTAAAGCGTCACCACATCAGCCCACGAATCAACTCCGTCGGCGGAATATCCTCGGCGGCAATCAATCCCGCAGGCGCCTGACACACCCAGTCGATCGCATTGACCACCCGCGCCGCCGTGGAGAGGCAGCCGGCGTCGGTCACGTCGAGCACCGGGTGGGACAGTTGCGTGCTCACCTCGATGCGGGGCTCACCCGCCACGATCACCGTGTGAATCCCGGATTGGCCCTCGGGCGGATATTCCCACTCCGGCGCGGCCGCCGGGGTGAGCCGGGTGGTGTGTTCGACGGTGATGATCGGGATACCGCCGCGCAGGCCTTCGGCGGCAAAGCGCACCCCGGCCAATTGCCCGGGCTCGACGGTCATCATCGTGCTTTCGATGCGCTCGGTGGCGTACCACGGCTCGAACCGTTGGCCGACCTCGTCGAGTTCCACCCCGAGCCGGTCGGCGAGGTTGCGAACGAGGCCGCCGAACATCGCCGTGATCACCCCGGGCTGAAAGGCCATCGGCAGATCGTCGTCCGGCGTGGTGCCGAAACCCATGGCGGTGCCGGTGTATTCGTAGTCGTCGTAGTTGCCGTAGTCGAAGATCTCCTTGACCGTCACCGACTCGGCACGGGTGACCAAACTGAGTGCGGCGTAGACCGCGGTGTCCCCGGAGTAGCCGGGATCGATGCCGTTGACATACAGCGACGCGTCGCCGGCCGCGCACGCCTCCTCCAGCGGCACCCGCAGCCAGTCGTCGGCCTGGCGCGGGGTCACCAGCCACACCATCGATGTGCCGACGACGTTGATCCCGGCACGCAGGAATCGAGACATCTGCTCGATGGCCTCCATCGGGCGGGTCTCCCCCAACGCCGTATAGACCACGCAATCGGGCCCCAGAGCGATGAGCGCGTCGATGTCGTCGGTCGCGATCACGCCGGTCGGCTCATCGAGCCCACACAGCTCGGCGGCGTCGCGCCCGATCTTGTCCGGACCGGACGCATGCACACCGACCAGCTTCAGATCGGGCCTGCCGATGATCGCCCTCAGTGAGTGTCGTCCGACGTTTCCGGTGGAGAACTGCACCACTCTGCGCATCCTGACAACCTATATCGCTGACTTCAATCAGTTAACAAATAGGTCCGGAAGCAGCGCGAACAGACGCAAACCCACGTGTTTTCCCTGGATAAGGGCGCGGTTTTGCGTCTGCTCGCGAGGGGAATTACGCCGAGGGCGCGTAGAGGGCCTTGAACTTGTTCAGCGACTGCTGGATGTCGCCCTTGAGCGCGGCGGCCACCACCATGCCGATCGGCCCGAACAGGGCCGGCCCGCCGAGGTGCACGTCGAAGGACACCGTCGCACCGTCGGCGCCATCGACCTGGGCCGGCTTGATCTTGCCGATCAGCTTGACCTTGACCCCGCCCCGGCCGTCACCGTTGAGCGTCAGGGACTGCGGCGGTTTGTAGTTGACCAGCGTCCACTTCACCCGGTTCAACATGCCCTTGACCTCGACGATCGAGTCGATCACCGTGCCCTTTTCCAGGGTCTCGGGCAACTTCGAGCGCCAGGCCCGGTGGATGCTGAGCCATTCGTCGTACCGGGACAGATCAGAGGCGTACTCCCACGCCTTCTCCGGTGGCAACGGAACATCAACGGAGACAGACAACTTGGCCATGGGTTACTGCTGCGGATCTGCCTTGTTGATGGCGTTCTTGGCAGCTTCCTGCGCCTTGTCGACGGCGCCGGAATACTTGCCCTGCGTCTTCTCGTCGACGATGTCACCGGCCTTGTCGATGGCCTGCTCGACCTTGTCGGCATTCTGCGACAGCAGGTCTTTGGCCTTGTCCAGGAATCCCATCAGCCCACCCTATCGTCGTGCCAGTTATCTCCACAACCGCCGCTTCTCGCCCAGCACCAGGCCCTGAATCCACCACAGCGCCTCGATCAGCGCCGCCCCGATCAGGCCGATACCCAGCGCGATCCCAGTGACCTTGAGATTCGACGGATCCAACATGAACAGGCGCTGCGCCAGCGGCAAACTGAAGATCAGCACATACGCCAGCGCCGAACACGCCACCAGGATCACGCGCCACCATTCGTAGGGCCGCGCCACCACCGACAGCACCCACAGCGAGGACACCAGCAGCGTGATCAGCGCCGCCGTGGAGGCCTGCGTCTGCTCCACCGGGCTGGCCGCACGCCCCTGGTAGGCCACCAGATAGGAGATGAACGTGACGGTCCCGACCACCAGGCCCGAGGGCAACGCGGCGGTCATCACCCGACGCACGAACCCCGTGTGGGCCCGTTCGTTGTTCGGGGCCAGCGACAGGATGAACGCCGGGATACCGATGGTGAACCAGGCCGCGATCGTGACGTGGATCGGCTGGAACGGGAACAGCAGCGGATCGGTGTCGAACCATTCCGACGACAACCCGGCCAGCCCGACCAAAATCGCCAGCAGCACCGAGTACACGGTCTTGGTCAGGAAGAGGTTCGAGACCCGCTCGATGTTGCCGATCACCCGCCGGCCCTCACCGACCACATACGGCAGGGTGGCGAACTTGTTGTCCAGCAACACGATCTGGGCCACGGCCCGGGAGGCCGAGCTGCCTGAGCCCATCGCGACGCCGATGTCGGCGTCTTTGAGCGCGAGGACGTCGTTGACGCCGTCGCCGGTCATGGCCACGGTGTGCCCGCGTGACTGCAGGGCATGCACCATCGCCCGCTTCTGATCCGGACGCACCCGGCCGAAGGTGGTGTACTCGTCGAGTGCCTCGGCCAACTGGTCGGGTTCGTGCGGCAGCTTGCGGGCATCCAGCGCCTCACCGTGCAGGCCGAGCTTGCCCGCCACCGCGCCCACCGAGACCGCGTTGTCACCGGAGATCACCTTGACCGAGACATGCTGGGAAGCAAAGTAATCGAGGGTGTCGCCGGCGTCGGGACGGATCCGTTGCTCCAGCACCACGAGCGCCACCGGGGTGACGGTGCCGGGCGCCTGCGGAGCGTCGACCGGCAGGTCTGAGGAGCCCACCAGCAACACCCGCAGCCCCTGGGCGCCGATCTGCTCGGCCTGCTCGGCGATCGGAGAATCGGAGTCCAACAACACATCCGGCGCGCCGATCACCCAGTTGCCGTGCTCGCCGTACGACGCACCGCTCCATTTGGTGGCGGACTTGAACGGGGCCGTCGCGGTCGCCGTCCACCCCGGCGGCGTCGCGAAGGCCTCGGCGATGGCCAGCATGCTGGCGTTGGGCCGGGCATCGTCGGCGGCCAACTGCGCCAGTACGTCGGCCGTATCGCTTTCACCGAACGCCTTGAGATCACTGACACGCATACCGTTTTCGGTGAGCGTGCCGGTCTTGTCGGCGCACACCACGTCGACGCGGGCCAGGCCTTCGATCGCCGGCAGTTCGTTGACCAGGCACTGACGCCGGCCCAGCCGCACCACGCCGACCGCGAACGCGATCGAGGTCATCAGGACCAGGCCCTCGGGCACCATCGGCACCAGCGCACCCACCATGCGCAGCACGGCGTCGCGCCAATCGGCACCAGTGGTGAACAGCTGCGTGTAGATGGTGAGCAACCCGGCCGGCACCAGCAGGTAGGTGATGAACTGCAGAATCTTGTTGATGCCGTTGCGCAGTTCGGATTTCACCAGGGTGAACTTGGAGGCCTCTTCAGCGAGCTTGGCGGCGTACGCCTCATGGCCCACCCTCGTGGCCCGGTAGGCACCCGAGCCGGCCACCACGAAACTGCCCGACATCACCGCGTCGCCGGCATCTTTGGCGATCGGATCGGCCTCACCGGTCAGCAGGGACTCGTCGACCTCAAGGTTGGACTCCTCGATGACCTCGCCGTCCACCACGATCTGGTCGCCGGGCCCGAGTTCGATGATGTCGTCGAGCACCACCTCGCTGGGCAGTACATCGCGGGTACCGGACGCCCGGCGCACGGTGGGTTTGGCCTGACCGACGATGGCCAGCTTGTCCAGGGTCTGTTTGGCCCGGATCTCCTGGATGATGCCGATCGCGCTGTTGGCGATGATCAGCAGACCGAACGCACCGTTGATCAACGACCCGGTGGACAGCACGATCAGAAACAGCACACCGAGGATCGCGTTGATGCGGGTGAACACATTGCCGCGGACGATCTCGGAGACGCTGCGGGCCGCGCGCGTCGGCACATCGTTGCTCTTGCCCTCGGCAATCCGTTGTGCCACTTCGGCATCGGTGAGGCCGACGGCGTTGATCGTCGTCACAACTCCCACCACGGATCGACCGTGGGTGATCCGGAATCGACCCGCTGCCCCGGCCGCGGCACGGCGATCTGGACGCCCGCCGGATCGGCCGCCGTCAGCAGGCGCCGCACCGGCTCGGCCCAGGGATGCGGTGCCAGCCGGAACGTCGCCCAGTGCACCGGCACCAGCAGACCGTTGTCGGTGACATCCAGATGCGCACGTACCGCCTCCTCGGGATTCATGTGGATGTCCGGCCAGGCCGGGTGATACGCGCCGACCGGCAACAGGGTCAGATCGAACGGCCCGTGCTCCGAACCGATTTCGGAAAAACTCTTGGTGTAGCCGGTATCCCCGCCGAAAAACGCCCGGTGTTCGGGTCCGACGATCGCCCAAGAGGCCCACAGGGTGGTGTTGCGCTGGAACAGCCGGCCGGAGAAATGCCGGGCCGGCGTGCACACCAGGGTGAGCTCACCGATCCGGTGGCTCTCGTTCCAATCCAGCTCGATGATCCGGCTTTCGGGGATCTCCCACTTGCGCAGGTGCGCACCGATACCCAACGGCACCAGAAACGGCGCCCGTTGGGTGCGGGCCAACCCGAGCACGGTGTCGATGTCGAGATGGTCGTAATGATCATGGCTGATCAGCACCGCGTCGACGGCGGGCAGCGCCTCCAGCGGAAGCGGCGGCTCATGCAGGCGTTGCGGGCCGACGAGACGCGACGGTGAGCACCGGTCACTCCAGATCGGGTCGGTCAGCACCCGGTAACCGTCGATCTCGACCAGCGCGGTGGAGTGGCCGTACCAGGACACCGCGCAGGCGGCGGCTTCTCCGTCGGCGGGCTCGGCCAGGGGGATCGGCCCGGGTGGACGACTCGCCGCACGCGAACCGAACATCTCGGTGATCAACATGCGCTGCTCTTCTCGGCTCATGCTGATACCGGGTGAGGCCGGCTCGATGTTGACGAAGACCCCGTTGGCGTATTGCGGGGAGCGCTGCGCGACGGGGCGAATATCGCGGGGCAGTGCACCCACTGAGGCGTACGTCCCGTTCAGTGCGCGCAACAACCACCCACCGGCCAGCAGCGAGGCCGACCTGGTGGCCACCCGCAGCGCAGCCCGCAGCATGTCAGGCCCCGGTGAAGTTGGGCGGCCGCTTCTCGACCCGCGCCACCTGCGCCTCGATGACGTCGGGGCTGGCCCACGCCTTGTCGAACAGTTCCTTGTGGGCGGGCCACGGCTCTTCGTAGGCACCGTCGTCGTTGAGCACGCGCTTGGCGTGCTGCAGCGCCAGCGGCGCAAACCCGGCGATCTCGCCGGCCCACTTCTGGGCGTCGGCCAGCGTGCCGATGCGGTTGGCCATCCCGGTCTGCAGCGCGGTGTCGGCGGAGAGCTTCTCCGCGGCCAGCAGCATGCCCCGCGCCCGGCCGTAGCCGACCAGCGAGGTCAACCGCCGGATGCTCCAGTTATCCAGGGCCAGGCCATATTTCGCGACCGGGAACTGGAAGTAGGCGTCGGGTGCGACGACCCGCAGGTCACAGATCATGGCCAGGATGACGCCCGCGCCGATCGCCGGGCCGTTGATCGCGCCGATGACCGGAACCGGCGTCTTGTCGATCGCCAGGTTCAGCGCCAAAGCCTTGTCGGGCAACTCGGCGGCGAATGCGTCGCCGGACAGATCCGCACCGGCGCTGAACACCGTGCCGGCGCCGGTGAGCACGATGGCCCGGACATCCTCGGATGCGGCGTTCTCCACCGCCTCCCGCAGGCTGTCGACAAGCTCGCAGTTCAGCGCGTTGCGCCGCTCCTCGCGTTGCAGTTCCAGGGTCAGGACATTGCCGTCTCTGCTGACACCAATCATGTGGGCCAGCCTATATAGGGTCGAGCTGTGAGTCGGATCGGCGCCCGCGCGCTACGTGATGCAGTTCTGGACGAAGGTTCCTTCCGCAGCTGGGACGCCCCGCCCCTGCAGGTCGCCAGCAGCGAGGACTACCGCCGTGAACTGGCCGAAGCCACCGCCAAGACCGGCCTCGACGAATCGGTGCTGACGGGTGAGGGCACCATCTTCGGCCGCCGCGTGGCCGTGGTGGTCTGCGAGTTCGACTTCCTTGCTGGGTCGATCGGCGTGGCCGCGGCCGAGCGGATCACCGCCGCGGTGACCCGGGCCACCGCCGAGGGCCTGCCCCTGCTGGCCTCGCCGAGCTCCGGCGGCACCCGCATGCAGGAAGGCACCGTGGCGTTTTTGCAGATGGTGAAGATCGCCGCCGCCGTCGAGCTGCACAAACAAGCCCACCTCCCCTACCTGGTCTACCTGCGCCACCCGACCACCGGCGGGGTGTTCGCGTCCTGGGGATCGTTGGGCCACGTCACCGCCGCCGAGCCCGGGGCGCTGATCGGCTTCCTCGGGCCGCGGGTGTACGAGCACCTCTACGGCGAACCGTTTCCGTCCGGCGTCCAGACCGCCGAGAACCTGCACGCCCACGGCGTCATCGACGGCGTGGTGCCGCTGGCGCTGCTGCGCGAGACCCTGGACCGCACCCTGCGGGTGGTCGTGGATCCCCCGGGCCCGCCGCCGGCCGCCGCGGCCGCCGAGCCGATGCCCGACGTGCCGGCCTGGGACTCGGTGCAGGCCTCCCGGCGGCCCGACCGCCCCGGCGTCGGTCATCTGCTGCGGCACGGGGCGACGGACCGGGTGCTGCTGTCCGGCACCGAACGCGGCGAGGCCGCCACGATGTTGCTGGCGCTGGCCCGGTTCGGCGGGCAACCCGCGGTGGTGCTGGGCCAGCGGCGCGTCGTCGGCGGTCTGGTCGGACCGGGCGCGCTGCGCGAGGCCCGACGCGGCATGGCATTGGCGGCCGGGCTGCAGCTACCGCTGGTGCTGGTCATCGACACCCCCGGGCCGGCCCTGTCGATCGAGGCCGAGCAGGGTGGGCTGGCCGGTGAGATCGCCCGGTGCCTGGCCGAACTGGTCACCCTCGACACCCCGACGGTGTCGGTGCTGATGGGTCAGGGCAGCGGCGGGCCGGCCCTGGCGATGGTGCCGGCCGACCGGGTGCTGGCCGCGGCGAACGGCTGGCTGGCCCCACTGCCGCCGGAAGGCGCCAGCGCGATCGTCTACCGCGACACCGACCACGCTCCGGAACTGGCTGCGGCACAAGGAGTCCGGTCCACCGACCTGCTGCGCCACGGCATCGTCGACGTGATCGTGCCCGAGCATTCCGACGCCGCCGACGAGCCGCGGGCCTTCACCGAGCGGTTGTCGACCGCGATCGCCGGTGAACTGTCCGCGTTGCGTACCGTGCCCGGCGATCAGCGCCTGCAGACCCGGCTGGAGCGCTACCGGCGTATCGGGTTGGGCTGATTTGGGTGCGTTTGGTAACGGTCAGCGTTACCAAACGCACCCAAATCACCGGCCTCACACTTCGATCGGCGGATGCAATCGATCCATGGTGTACTGCCGGTTACGTCTGGCCGCCCACGAACTGGCGGCCAGGGAGACGGCCAGCACGCCGGACAACACCGCGATCGCGATCCACAACCGCGAATCGATGCCGCCGACGATCAGCTGCCGAAGCCCGTTGACCGCGTACGTCATCGGATCGACCGGGTGCAGGATCTGGAACGGCTTGGCCGTCGTCTCCACCGGATAGATGCCACCGGCCGACACCAGTTGCAGCATCAGGAAGGCCAGCGTCACCACCCGGCCCACCGACACCCCGAACAACGCGTTGAACGCCTGGATGAGCGCCAGGAACGTGCCCGCCACCAACAACAGGAACGCCACCGTGGCCAGCGGATACTTGGCCTGCAGACCCACCCCGAAATGCACCACCGCGTACATCACCACCACTTGGCACAACACGATCAGCAGCGCAGGCCAGTAGGACGCCAGCACCACCCGCAGCGCCCCCAGTCCGTTGACCACGGGGCGGGACTGCAACGGCTTCAACAACATCCAGATGATCAGGGCACCGATGAACAACGCCAGCGGCAGGAAGAACGGCGCGAAACCCGTGCCGAACGTGGCCGCCGGATTGTGGGTCTGGATGTCCAGGGCCACCGGAGCGGCCAGGGTGCGTGCCACATCGGTGCGCTGCTGCGGGGTCCAGGACGGCACCTGCGTCGACCCCTGCTCGAGCGCCGTGGCCAACTGCTGATTGCCGGCCGCGAGCTGGTCGGTGCCGGCAGCGAGTTCCTGTGCGCCGCTGGACAGTTGACGGCCGCCGTTGGCCAGCTGCACCAGGCCGTTGTTGAGGGCGTGGGCGCCGGTGTTGAGCTGCTGCGCACCGTCGCGCAGTTTGACGACGTCGGAGCGCAGGCCACCGTCGAGTGCCCGCGTGATGAACGTCCGCAGCTTGCTGTTGGGGTCACCGAGTTCGTTCTCCAGCTGAGCGGCGTTGTCGCGCAGCCGGATCAGGCCCTCGTCGGTGGTCGGGTCGATACCGCGGGCCTTGAGCAGCCGTTGCGCGCCGGCCAGGAATTCGCCGGTGTCACGCACCGTGGGATCGGGGCTGTTGCGCAGGAAGCCGACCGCCTGGTCGACGATCGCGGCCGCCTGGGCCTGGTCGATGTTCAACGCCGCAATGCGGTCGGTGGTCGAGCGCACCGCACCGGACAACCGCTGGGCGGCCATGCCGACCTCGTTGGGGTCCAGACCCAGACCGCCCACACGATCGAGCACCGTCAACAGCGGATCGGTCGCGGTGGTAACCGCCGTCGACAGCTGCTTGGTGCCCGCGGCCAACTGAGCGGACCCGTCGCGCGCGGTGATCAGCCCGGCCGTCAGGGCGTCGGCGCCCGTCGACAACCGGTGCGCCCCGTCGTTGGCCGCAGCACTGCCGGTGGCCAACTGCTGCGCACCGTCAGCGGCTTTCTTCAGGCCCGCGCCGGCGTCGGTCAACCCCGTCAACACCGTGCCGACCGTGCGCTCGCCGACCTTCGCGTTGATCTGGTTGATCACCTCGCGGGCGGCGTTCTGGCCGATGACCGAACCCAGGTAGTTGTTGGCGTCGTTGAAGGTGAACACCACGTCGGCCTGGTGCGGCGAACCACCGGCCGGCGACGAGATGCTGGAGCTGAAATTCTTCGGCAGGGTGATCGAGAAGTAATACTTGCCGCCAGCCACCCCGTCGGCTGCCTCCTGCGCCGAAACCCGGTGCAGCTGAAGCTGTCCCGAGTCCACCAACGCGTCGGAGACCTCGTCACCGGCCTTGATCTGTTGACCTTCGACGACCGTCCCCCGGTCCTCGTTGACCAACGCCACCGGAACCTTGCTCACCTCGCCGAACGGGTTCCAGAACGCCCACAGGTACATCGCCCCGTACAGCAGCGGCAGCAGGATGACCGTCACCAGCGCAATCCGTGGCATCGTGCCGCGGGAGAAACGCTTGAGGTCGGTGCCCAACGACATTCCGGCCAACATGACTACTTGCCGCCTTTCTGCGCACCGGCCAGCTCGGCCGGGGTGGTGTTGGGCACGGTGATCTGGGCTCGCACCGCCGAGGCCAGATGATCCGGCACCCCGTTGACCGTCGCGGTGACCACGGTTTGGTTCTCTCCCAGTGCGATCAAGCGCTCCAACAGAACATCTCGATTACGGTCATCGGTCAGATGGTCGAGATTGCCGACCACGAGCAACGGCGGGGTCGCGGTGTTGGCCAGCGCGATCCGCAGCAGGATTTGATCGAGCTCGGTCAGCCCGTCGAAGTACTCCGTCAGCGACGGCAAGGGCAGATCGCCGAACACCGGGGCGCACAGCGCGGCCAGGTCCTCTCGACGGGAGCGGGCCACCAGGGTGTACCAGGGTGCGTCCCAACGGCGTTGCTCGGTGACCAGATCGCGGACCGTCACCGACTCCGACACGGTGTCGAGCTCGTCGATCCCGGCGAGCGCGGCGGACCGGAAGATATCGGTCGCCCGAGTGCGTCCGAACACGCTCAGCTGACCGCTGACCGCTTTCATCCGGCCGGCCAGTGTCATCAGCAACGCGGTGCGGCCGGTGCCCGCCGGCGCGACCAACACGGTGACGCCGCCGTCGGCGATGTCCAGATCGATCGGACCATAGACCGGACCCCAGGGTCCACGCATGGTAATCCCACGCGCGGTGACGGCAGGCTCGGGACTTTGCTCAGGCATGAGCCAATCTCAGCACATCGAGGCAACCAACTGTGCCAACGGCGACCTATTCAGCGCGGCACCGAGCCACACCCCGACGGCAAGGAACCGATCAGCGGGAACCGCCAAGTCGAGCCCGGTGAGCTCGACGATCTGCTGCAACCGGTAGTGCAGGGTTGTGCGGTGCACGTGCAGAATCTCGGCCGGACTCTGATCGCGTCCCGAACACAGCACGGCGCCGACGGTGTCGAAGGCGAAGCTGTCCGGGTCACGAAGCAACGCGGCCAGGGCGGCGGTGGGCCCGGCCGCCGGAGCGGTTTGGTTGAGCAACAACGCGAACGGCTGGACCTGCGCCCAACTCAGTACGCTTTCCGCGCGATACAGCTGCAGACACAGAAATGCGGCCTGCCCCGCCCGGGCGAACAGCTGCCGCACCTGGCTCAACTCTCCGAAGTCGCTGACTCCGCAGGCCGACCGCCCGGCTGCGGGTACGACGAAACGCCTGGTTTCGTCGAGCAACCAGTCAGCCAAGCGGGTGAGACCGTCACTCGACTCACTCTGGAAGACCCCGACCGAACAGCCGTAGAGCTCGGTGGTTGCTGCCAGGCTCACCCCGAGATCGGTTGTGGCACCAGCGATCTGCCGATAGACCCGGATCAGGTCGAAGTCTTGACCGTCGCACGGGTAGTGGGCAACGACGGCGTACCGTCGCCGCTGCAGGGCCGGGTCGACGTCGGCCAAGACATCGCGCCGGCCAGCCAGCAGCTTCTGGATCAGTGCCGCCGACGGCTGCGCGGACGGCGCCTCGCGTCCGCGCCGTTGCGTCAGCACCCGCGCCAGCCGGGTGCAGTACCGCTCGATGAGCTCCTGCGGCAGCACCTTGTCGAGGTCCAACAGCCACATGAACGCCACGATCTCGGTGTCATCCCGGATGGGGAAACAGATGCGGGCGGCCAGCGACAGGGCGGGATTGGGCGGGATCTTGATGGGCTCGGTGGTGGCGTCCCTGGTGTACGAGTTGAAGTAGTCGCGGTATTCCCGCGGGATGCGTCGATCCAGCATCAGCCGAACCCGGTACGGATCAGCGTCACCGAAGTGCCGGCTGACCACGATGAGATTGCCGTCCGGGTCATCGACCGCCACCGACTGCCGGAGTTGCGCGGCGAGACGGTCGACCAACTGTTGCGCCTCGTCGACCAGGCTTGTCTGCACGACTTCATCCTCTCGTAGGTCGCCAATCGGACAAATGAAGCAGCGAGCCCGGCCGACTTCCAGCAGCTGCTGCATGACTACAACATGTGACGCAGATCAAACTGAACCATGCCCACAGCCGAGTCGAGTCCGACGAGACCGACCACATCAATGGACGACGCCAGGTGGAATCGTCTGCACACCCTGGCGGCCGTCTGCACCCTGGGTGGAACTGCACTCGACGGATACATTCTCGGCGTGGTCGGCGGTGCCATCAACGCCGCGACCGACGAGATGGAATTCTCGCCGCTGAGCCAAGGGTTGGTCGGGGCCAGCGCCTTGATCGGCATCTTCATCGGCGGTTTCTTCTTCGGGCGGGCCGCCGACCGGTGGGGCCGGCGCGTCGTGTTCCGATGGAACCTCGTCGCGTTCCTGGCGCTGTCCCTGTTGCAGCTGGTGACCTTCAGCACCTGGGACCTCAGCGCTTACCGGATCCTGCTGGGCGTGGCGATCGGGGTCGAGTACGCCGTCGGCGCCGCACTGCTGTCAGAGTTCGTCCCCACCCGCATGCGCGGGCCCTTGTTGGCCACCCTGCAGACCACCTGGTTTATGGGTTTTGTCAGCGCCAACTTTGTAGCCCTGGCGTGGGCGGATGACAACTGGCGCGTGGTGCTGGCCAGTAGCGCTCTGCCCGCCCTGGTGATCGCGACGGCGCGGATATGGCTGCCAGAATCGCCTCGGTGGCTCCAAGCGCAGGGCCGGATTGCCGAAGCCCAGGCGATCGTCGACAAGCACTTCCCAGCCGGCACCACCCTGCCCCAGGTGCAACCCACCGAAGAATCCGGCAAGTTCTCCGAACTGTTCAGCAAGCAGCACTGGCGCAACACCGTCTACAGCAGCCTGTTCTGGGCGTGCCAGGTCGGCCCCTTGTTCGCCATCTTCACCTTCATCACGCCGGTCCTCGACGACATCGGGCTGCCGTCAGGCTTCTCGCGCGACTTCATCATGAACATGCTGCAGTTCGCCGGTGCCGCGGTCTTCATCTGGGTCGTCGCGATGAGCCGACGTCGCTCGTTGGCCATCTGGACATTCGCCGCCACGCTGGCAGCCCTGCTGGTCCTCGGCGTCTTCCCGAACGCCCCGCTGACCGTGCTGGCGATCGCGACCGGGCTCTACCTCTTCATCGCCTCGGGCGCATCCAACCTGCAGTTCGTCTACCCCTCGGAGATGTTCCCGACGCAGTTGCGTACCTCTGGTGTCGGCTTCGCAGCATCGATGAGCCGGGTCGGCGCGGCCATCGCGACTTACCTGTTGCCGGTGTTGATCGCCACCGTCGGAATCAACGCCTCATTGCTCATCCTCGCGCTGTTCCCGTTGGTCGGGTTGCTCGCCTCGATCGCGTGGGCTCCCGAGACCAGCAAGTCCGCTATCCACTGATCTGAACCAAAAACCCAAGAAGGGAACGTTTTACGTGACTGCGATCGTCAAGGGCCAAAACCTGCTCTACCTCTCCAAGGCCGAGGTTGTCGGCCTCGGGGTGTCCCGGCAGACCATCTTGGAGAAAGTGGCCGAGGCACTCATCGAGCACGGCCACAAGCGCTACGAAATGCCCGCCAAGATCGGGGTGCATCCGTATGAGGACGTGTTCTTCCACGCCATGCCCGCTTATCTGCCGGAGATGAATCTGGTGGGGGCCAAGTGGATCGAGTGCTATCCGCGCAATCCCCGCGAATTCGGCCTGCCCCAGACCACCGGCCTGTTGTGCATCAACGACGTCGAGACCGGCGTGCCGACCTGCGTCATGGACAGCAGCTGGCTGACCGCGATGCGCACTCCGGCCGTCACGGTACTGATGGCCAAGAAACTGCATCCGGGAGCCAAGAAGTTCGGCATGTTCGGCGCCGGAGTGCAGGGCCGCGAGCACGTGCTGTTCGCCGCCGAATACCTCGACAGTCTCGACGAGATCCTGATCTATGACCGCTACCCCGAGGTCGCCGAAAAGTTGGTGGCCGATATCGCCGGCAGCATCGACACCCCGGTGCGGGTCGGTAGCTCCGTCGAAGAGGTGGTCAAGGAGTGTGAGGTACTGAGCTCAGCCACCATCGTTGTGCGCGAACCGATGTCAATCGCCCAGGATGAATGGGTGTCAGCGGGTCAAACCATCATTCCCTGCGACCTCAACACATTCTGGGCCCCGGAGATCTCCCGCCGCGCCGACGCCTACATCGTCGACTCCACCGACGAACACGATCTGTTCGTCGAAATGGGTTACTACCCGGGCGGGAGCCCCACCATCACCGCCGAGACCGGTGAGGTGCTCGCCGGCCTGAAGCCCGGACGTACCTCGGCTGACCAGTTGATCGTGAACAGCAACATCGGAATGGCGGTGTGCGACATGGCCGTTGCCTCAGCGATCCACCAGGCTGCGCTGGAAGCGGGAGTCGGGGTGACCCTCGATCTGTAAACGGTTGCGGGTGCAGTAGCACAGGACTACCCCGGCGATGACGACCTCCACGAGGGCCAGCAGCATCGTCAATGTCATCACTGTGGACTGCGCCGCACCCGCGACCGGGCCGACCGTGTGCTGATGCGCAGGCATCGGACTGTGCACCGCAACCATCGCCAGGTTCATCAACGCGACGGCACACCAGATCCTCGGGGTACCGCGCTGCCAGAGGTCACGCGCACAAAACAGGCAGCCGACGATCATCGCCGCGAGCAGGCCCCAGACCGCCGGGTTGACGGTGTGAGTCAGCATGACGACATGCAACGCCGCCGAACAGGCCGCGAGGACCGCACAGGCCCGCCGTCCGATGACGGAGGGCCTGCGTGCAGCGGTCATCCCGCAATCGTCGCAGGGACGAGGTGCGTGCGCTGACGAACGAGGTGCCGCTGAGGTGGTGAAACCGCTGTGGTTGTCGGTCGGTGGTGGCATAATCGAACATGTGTTCGACATTGATTCTGATGCGGCTCTCATCGACGCGATGAGCGCGGCGGCGCGGGCAGAGTCGAGCGCGATCGCTCACCGGTTGGCGGCGATCGGGGAACTCGACACCCGCCGGGAACGCGAACTGGCCGAGACGGTGTATTGGCGCACCGACCCGTTCGAAGCGGTCGCCGCCGAAATCTCGGCAGCGTTGAACATCAGCCGCCACCGCGCCGGTGAACAGATCCGCCACGCCCGCGTCCTGCGCGATCGACTTCCCCAGGTGGCGGCCCTGTTCGCCTCCGGGGCCATCGACATGCGCATGGTGTTGGCCATCATCAACCGCACCGACACCGTCGACCCCACCGCCTGGGCCGCTGTCGACGAAGCCCTGGCCGCCCGCGCCGGAACCTGGATGCGGTTATCGAAACGCAAACTGCGTGACCGCATCGATCAATGGGTGGCCCGGCTGGATCCCAACGGTGAGCGGGTGCCCCCGCAGATCGATGAGGGCCGGCATTTCAGCGTCGAGGCCGGCACCATCCCCGGCATGGCGACGGTGTGGGGCAATCTACGGGTCGGTGATGCCGCCGCCCTCGATCAACGCCTCGACGCCCTGGCCGCCACGGTCTGCCCCGACGATCCCCGCACACTGGATCAGCGCCGCGCTGATGCCGCCGGGGCGTTGGCCCGACTGCAAGATCACCTACCGTGCCTGTGCCGCACCCCGGACTGCCCGGCAGCAGGCACCCGGGCTGCTGCCGATGCCGCGGTGGTGCACCTGCTGGCTGAGCAAGCCACCCTCGG